>CAINZT010000100.1 GCA_903855705.1 uncultured Synechococcus sp. | reverse complement strand
GGCGGTCAAAGCGGCTGGCCTCTTCGGCGGTGAAGAACTCGCCACGCCCTGTGCGCACCTGATCGATCAGGTGGGGAAAGCCCTGTTGCAGGGCCTCAATTGCGCCGTCCTCGTCGTAGGAGCGGCCAGGCCCCTTCAAAAAGCGCAGCAGCAGCACGCGGGTGCGTTTCTGTTCGCAAATTCCCAGGCCAATCGTGCGCAGCACCACCCCCAGGGCCGCCTGGCTCTTGCCCTTACCGTCGCCGTCATAAACGTGCAGCTGACCATGGCTGCGCTCACTGGCGTCTGCGGCGGTGCGGATGCCGATGCCGCGGGAGCTGCCGGCGGCGGAGCCACTGCTGGAGCGGCGGTTGGCGTTGGCTGTCACGGAGGTGCTGCCCTGCAGGGCCATGGCCAGGCCACATACCGTTGGATCCTAACGACGGCCCCAAGGAGCACTGACGCGATGAACCGCCACCCATGAACCGTCACCGACTCGTGGAGGCGTTGGCTCCCGCCCAGGAGAGGGCCCTCGAGGCCCTGCGCGAGCGCATTGGCTCCTTTGGCCGGGTGCTGGTGGCCTATTCCGGCGGCGTGGATAGTGCCCTGGTGGCGGCGATCGCCGCTGAGCAGCTGGGGGAGCGGGCCCTGGCCGTGACCGGCATCTCACCCGCCCTGGCCCCCCACCTGCGGGCCGAGGCCCGGCTGCAGGCCGCCTGGCTGGGCCTGGCCCAGCGTGAGATCGCCACCGCCGAATTGCAGGATCCGGCCTACGCCAGCAATCCGATCGACCGCTGCTACGCCTGCAAAAAGGAACTGCATGGCCTTTTAGCCGCCCTGGCCGAGGCGGAACGGGTCGCCCTTGCCGAGGCGGCCTGGGGTGAGCAGGCCGGTGTGCCCCTGGCGCCCACCGTGCTTGATGGCGTCAACCTCGATGACCTGGGCGACCATCGCCCGGGCCTGCGGGCGGCCCAGGAGCGGGGTGTGGTTTCGCCCTTGGCGGAGCTGGGCATCGACAAGGCGGCGGTGCGGGCGATCTCCCGGGCCCTGGGCTTTCCCTGGTGGGATAAGCCGGCCCAGCCCTGCCTGGCCTCGCGCTTCCCCTATGGCGAACCGATTTCGGCGACCCGGTTGCAGCGGGTGGCCGCCGCCGAGGACTGGCTGCGGGCCCGGGGCCTGCGGGAGGTGCGGGTGCGCAGCCAGGGGGAGGCGGCCCGGATTGAGGTGCCAGCGGCCCTAATCGCCGGCCTGCTGGCCGATGAAGCCCGCGAGCCCCTGGTGGCGGCCTTCCGCCAGCTGGGCTTCAGCGCCGTAAGCCTGGATCTGGAGGGGTTGGTGAGCGGCAAGCTCAACCGCGACCACCTCGAGGCCGCCAGCCGCCGGGAGGCCCAGGCGCCCCTGGCTTGAGCTCGATTGCCGCGCTAGCTGACTGTTGATAAGGCTTGTTCTGGGGGGGTGGGCCCAGCCTCATATCGGTTTTACTGGCTCCCCAAACCTGGCGCCAGCGAAACCGGAGTCCACAACCCTGGCGCCCACAAAAAAGGGGCCCTTAGGCCCCTTGGTGAGATTGCTTGATCTGGGTTGGCGGTCAGTTGAGCCTGGCTGCGGCCACGGCTGCAACGGGCGCCCGGTCGGCACCGGCCACTTCGCTGGGGGTTTCCCGTAGGAAACTCTTGAGCTTGAAGCGGGCAGCGTTGAGTTCTTCGCTCAACACGGCGCAGGCCCGCTCGGGCATGGTGTGGTCCCCACAGGTGAATACATCCACCGCGGCGTAGCCCGATTCGGGCCAGGTGTGAATCGAAATATGCGATTCGGCAAGGAGGGCTAGGCCCGTGACACCCTGCGGTTCAAACCGGTGGGTAATCAAGTTCAGGAGAGTGGCGCCAGCACGCTTCGCTGCTGTCGTGATGGCGTTCCTGAGAAAGGCTTCGTCATCGAGCTTCGCGGGATCGCAGTTATAAAGCTCGAGAATGCAGTGTTTTCCCACCATGTCGGTGGCACTGGGGTTGGGATTGGGGGTTGGGGAGTAGGTGCTCGCAGCTCCGGTCCATCCCGGGTTGGGGTGGAGGCAGGCCTGGGTCATTGAATCCAGTCAGACAGCACCCCATCTTAAGCACTGATTAACCCCCTGTGGACCCGAATCACTTGGGATGTCTTCGACCAGTCATCGCTGAAGCTGCCCAAGTGGGTGGCGCTGACCAGGCATTGGTAGCCCTCCCCCTGGCCAACGGCCTCCAGGAGAAGCTGCTGGCGGGTGGGATCGAGTTCGGCCAGCACGTCATCGAGCAGCAGTAGGGGCGGTTCACCCCAGAGTTGGCGCACCAGTTCCAGTTCGGCCAGTTTCAGGGCCAGCACCAGGCTGCGCTGCTGGCCGGCGGAGCCATAGCGCCGGGCCGGCTGGCCGCCTAGCTGCAGCTGGATCTCGTCCCGGTGGGGGCCGACGCCGCATTGGCCCAGCCGCAGTTCGCTGTCCCGTTGCTGGCGCAGTTGCCAGGCGAGGGCCTCCCGCCAGGGGGCTTCGGCCTCCTCCCCCTCCAGCACCGTGCCCGGTTGGTACTGCAATAGCAGTTGTTCGTTGCCGCCGCTGAGGTGCTGTTGCCAGGCGGCCGCCAGGGGTTCAAGCCGCAGCAGGGCCCGGCGCCGCCGCCGGTGCAGGCGCGTGCCGATCAGGGCCATCTGCTGGTCAAAGGCATCGAGCAGGTCGTCCAGGTGGGCTCCGCCCAGGCCGCGGCGCAGCAGCTGGGCCCGCTGGCGCAACAGGCGGCCGTAGCGGCTGAGCAGTTCGGCGTAGACCGGCTCCAGTTGCAGCACGACCCGGTCGAGCCATTGGCGCCGCAGGGCTGGTTCACCCCTCACCAACTCCAGATCCAGGGCGCTGAAGCCCACGCAGCGCAGGGGACCAACCAGGTCCAGTTGGCGGTCGAGCAGCTTGCCGTTGCGGCGGGCCTGGCGGCCCCCCTGGCGCCGCAGTTCCAGTTCGAGCCCATCGGCCTGGCTGGCCCCCGCCCCGGCGTCGCCCCTGCCCCCTGCGCCACCACCACAGAGGCCCCGCACCAGGGCGGTGGGCTGCCCCTGCTGGATCAGGTCCCGGTCGCTGCTGCTGCGGTGGGAGCGCAGGCTGCCCAGCAGCTCCACCGCTTCGAGCAGGTTGGACTTGCCCTCGCCATTGCTGCCAATCACGAGCAAGCGCGGCGCTTCGATCAACAGGCTCAGTTGCCCGTAGTTGCGGAAGTGGTGCAGCTCCAGGCGATGCAGCCGAATGGGTCTGGGGCCGTCTGCGGTTTAAGGTAAGTCCCACGGCTTGGCCCCAGGCCTGCCGTGCTGTGCAGAGCCTTGGGCCCCTGCATGGGCATGTAGCTCAGTTGGATAGAGCGTCAGATTCCGGTTCTGAATGTCGGGGGTTCGAGTCCCTCCATGCTCGTTGAATCACAGCCAGGGATTCAAGGTTGGTACTGCCGATTAGGCCTTACCCACCAAGATGCCCCTAGCTAAGCCCCAATCCCATGGCCCGGATGCCACCGGGATCGACAACAAACCCTTGCTGGGCTAGGGCTTTTACCGCTTCAGGCGGCGCCGAGAGGGAGATGCTGCAACCTGGCAGCTCCCGCCGCAGCCGGTTCAGGGCCGTGTGCACCAGCACCAGCACGACTTGGTCGCGGTGGGGATCGCCGGGATGGCCGCTGAGGTTCCAGAGATTGGCGTTGAGGGCCAGATCACTGGTGGCCCGCACAAAACCAACCAGATCCCCGGCCGGATTGCGCACGCTCAGGTGCCAGATGCTGCGCTTGAGGGCCAGGTTCAGTCGTTCGGGCTGGCGGGGGGGATCGCCGCAGGCCTGGAGTAACCCCTGCAATTCGGTGGCGGCCGGGGGATCGCCGCTCTCCAGGCCGTAGCCCTCGGGCAGGGCGGGCGGACTGGGTTGGTTGCGGAAGGGGATCAAGAGGGATTGGATGGTCTTCAACCGGTATTGCGCATGCCTGCGGCGATGCCGTTGATGGTGAGCAGGGCGCCGCGCAGGAGTTCGCTGCGGCTGTAGGTGCGGCCGTCGTCACCGCTGTCGCTGCTGGCTTCGCTCATGGGCGGCTGGCGGTTCTGGTCGCGCAGGCGCCGCAGCAGGGCCACCTACAGGAAGCCCAGGGGAATGATCGTGCGGTTGCGCAGATCCACCGACAGCTGCAGGCCCGGGTCGCCATCGAGCAGGCGCCCGTGGCCACTGATCTTCAGCACCAGGTCGCGGGTTAAGACAAATTCCGAGGCAATCACCTGGAAAATCGCCTCGAACGACTCCCGATGGCTGGGCCGGCCCAGGGCCTGCACGTAGTGGTGGGCCAGGTCGAGATCCACCTTCGAGAGGGTCATCTCCACTTTTGAGATGAGCATCCGGAAGAAGGGCCAGCGTTGGTACAGCCGCTGCAACAACTCCAGCTGTTCGGGATCGCGGTCGAGCTCCTCCTGCAGGGCGGCACCAACCCCAAACCAGCTGGGCAGCAGGAAGCGGCTTTGGGTCCAACCAAACACCCAGGGGATCGCCCGCAGGCTGGAGAGGTCCTTGGCGCCACTCTTGCGCCGCGCTGGTCGGCTAGAGATTTGCAGCTTGCTGATTTCTTCGATCGGCGTGACCTGCTGGAAGAAGGCCACCAGATCGGGGTTGTCGTGCACCAGGCTGCGGTAATGCTGGCGAGAGCGGGCCGCCAGCCGCATCATCAGCTCGTTCCAGCTGGGGGTGTCATCCACATGGCTGGTCACCAGGCTGTTCTGCAACACCGCGGTGGTGACCGTTTCCAGGTTGTAGAGCGCCAGCTCCGGGAGGGAATACTTCGAGGCGAGCACTTCGCCCTGCTCGGTGATCTTGATGCGGCCATTGAGAGTGCCGCTCGGTTGGGCCAGGATTGCCTGGTAAGCCGGGCCACCGCCCCGGCCGACCGAGCCACCGCGGCCATGGAAGATGCGCAGGGCAACGTCATGGTTGATCGCCAGTTGCTGCAGGGCAATCTGGGCCCGATGGATCTCCCAGTTGCTCGAGAGGAAACCGGAATCCTTATTGCTATCGGAATAACCGAGCATCAACTCCTGTAGGGGCTTGCCGGCCCCATTGCTGCTAGCTAGGAGCTGGCGGTAGAAGGGTTCGTTAAACAGGCGCTCCATCACCGCCGGGGCACCTTGCAGATCTTCAACCGTTTCAAACAGGGGCACCACCAACAGGTTGGAATGCTGGGTTTTGGGATCCACCAGACCGGCTTCTTTGGCGAGCAGCAACACCTCCAGCAGGTCGGAGACCGTGTGGCTCATCGAGATGATGTAGGTGCGGCAGATGCGCGAGCCAAATTCCTGCTGCAGGCGCTGCAATAGACGGAAAACATCGAGGGTTTCGGCCGTGGCCGCACTCCAGCGGGCTGCGGCAGACACCAGGGGGCGCCTGGTGCGTAATTCCTGAAGCAGCCAGTCGATGCGCTGCTCCTCATCCATCTCGCCGTAGGCCTGGGGGAGTTGCAGGTAGCGGCTCAGTTCGTCGAGGGCATCGCTGTGGCGGGTGCTCTCCTGGCGAATGTCGAGGCTGGCCAGGGTGAAGCCGAAGATGTGCACCTGGCTCACAAGGTTCTGCAGCGGTTCGCAGCTCAGGCCCGTGGCCTCGAGGCTGTCGCCGATCAGTTCGAGATCGTTGCGAAATTCGGCAACGGCCGTGTAGTGCAGGTCCTGGACGGCCTGGCCGCCAAGGATGCCGTCATCGGTGGAGGTGGAGCCATCAATCGGTGATTCCCAGCTGCTGGCGGCCAGTTGCTGGTTGCGCAGATGGGTGAGACGCAGGCGCTCCAAGGTGTAGCTCAACTTGAGCCGGTAGGGCTCCAGCCGGTAGCGGGCGGCCCGCTCCTCGTAGATCTCCGGAAACCGCAGCCGATCCATCTCCAGGGATTCCAGCAGCGGCGCGCTCACCTGGCTCCACTGCATCGAAATGCTGAGTTGATCCCGGAGCCCCTTCACGGCGCTGATGTAGCGCTCCAGCATCAGCTGGCGCTGATAACAGGCGGTGCGCCAGGTGATCTCCGGCGTCACCGAGGGGTTGCCATCCCGGTCGGAACCCACCCAGGAGCCGAAGGTGCAGAAGGCATCCTGGGGCGGCACCACATCCGGATAGCTGGCCTGCAGGGCGCCATGGATGCGTTGGCGCAGCTGGGGCATGGCCTCAAACAGCACCTGCTGGAAATAGTGCAGGGCGTAATCCACCTCATCGAGCACCGAGGGCTTGAACTGGTGCAGTTCATCGGTGCGCCACCACAGCCGGATCTCCTCTTCCAGTTGCAGGCGCAGGCTGTGGCGATCGTCGAGGTTGAGCAGGTCGCTTTGCTGCAACTTCTGGATCAGGGCCGCCACCCGCCGCTGCTTATGGCGCACGGTATGGCGCACAATTTCGGTGGGGTGGGCCGTGAACACCAGGCGGATGTCGAGTTCGCGCAGCAGTTGCTCAAGCCGGGCCGGCGGCAGGCCCAGGCCCCGCAGGCGGGTGAATAGTTCCCGGAAGGTGGCCGGCTGGGTCTGGCTCGCTAGGGGCGGAACGAAGGGATCACTCAGGCCGCTGGGGTGTTGGGCCTTGAGGCTGGCGAGGTAGCTGTCTTCTTCGATGTGCTGCTCAAGGATGTTGACCAGCTGGAAATAGAGGGAAAAGGCCCGGGCGGCGGAGATTGCCTCGGCCAGGTCCATCTCCCGGATCAGTTGCACGATCGCGTCGGCTGCCACGGCCGTTTCGGTCGGGGCTCCGGGCCGGCGGTCGGCCGGTCCATCGCCGCCACTGAGGGCCTTGAGCCGCAGCAGCCGTTCGGCCTGCTGGGGAGGACACTCGCTGCGCAGCACGGTCTGCCAGAGGTCCTCCACCAGCTCGAGGCGCTCGCCCAGCAGCTGGGTCACCTGGGGTGCCGGCTGACCTTGCAGGGACTCAGGGGCGGGCGCCGCGGTGGCGTCACCCGGGGTCTCGATGGCGGGCAGGGGCTGCCGCATGGGGGCCGACTGGGCTGGCGAAGGTTCCATGATCATCCCAAAGGGGTCAGCGCGTCTGTCGCCACTGGTGCGCTCAGCTCCGTTTCCCGTTGGGCCAGGGCCGCGGCGCTGGCGGCCACGATGCCGGCAATCGGCAGCCCCTGTTCCATCCGCTCCAGCCAGCGCATGGCCTGGTTGCCGCCCTTGAGCACCGCTTGCAGGGGGGCCAGGGTG
>CAINZT010000099.1 GCA_903855705.1 uncultured Synechococcus sp. | reverse complement strand
CGGCGGCCACGGCCTCGGCCAGCAGGGGCTGGAGCGTGCGGCAGAGGGTGGTCAGCCGGGAGCGGGCCTGCTCAGGCGCCAGGTCGCGCGTGTTGACGAGCAGGAACAGCAAGGGCGACGGATCGGCCAGGCCCTGGCGCAAGCTGGCGGCGTCCCAGCGCAGCAGCAAAGGGCAGCTGTGCACCGTCTGGGAGCCGGTGGGGTCGTCGTCGAACACGACGATCTTGAGGGACCCAGCTTGGGGGGGCCGGGCTTTGGGGGTCTCAGCCATGGCACCATCGTGCCGTGATCAGTCCCGAGCCCCACGCCCTGGAGCCGCTGGTGCGGGAGCTGCACCGCCAGGCCACCCCCTGGCTGCCGGCCGGCCAGGGCAGTCGCCTGCACTGGGGCGCCCCGGTGGCGGCGGGCACCCCGGTGGTGAGCTGCCGCCGGCTCGATCGGCTGCTGGAGCATGCCGTCGGTGATTTCACGGTGACCGTGCAGGCGGGCATGCCCCTGCGGGACCTGCAGGCGGCCCTGGCCGAAGCGGGCCAGTGGCTGGCCCTCGACTGGCCCTGGGGCAGCGGCGCCGCCGGCCAGAACTCCGGCAGCATCGGCGGCCTGGTGGCCCGGGGCCTGGCCGGCGGCCTGCGCCAGCGCTATCTGGGCGTGCGCGACCAGGTGATCGGCCTGGCCCTGCTGCGGGCCGATGGCACCGCCGCCCGCGCCGGCGGCAAGGTGGTCAAAAACGTGGCGGGCTACGACCTGGTGCGCCTGTTTGCCGGCAGCTGGGGATCCCTGGGGTTGATCACCGAGCTGAGCCTGCGCACCTACCCCCAACCGCGCCAGCGCCGCGGCCTGTGGCTGCAGGGCGACTTGGCGGAGCTGGAGCGGCTGCGCCAACGGCTGCTGGCGGCCGCCCTGGCTCCGGAGCTGGTCGACTGGTGGAGTGCTCCCCTAGCCCAGGTCGCTGGACAGGCCCCAGAGCCGGGCCTGCTGGTGAGCCTGGCCAGTGTCAGCGCCGCGGCGATCGAGGCCCAACTCAAAGAGATCACCAGCGAGGCGGAGACCGCCGGGCTCCATCCCCAACAGCTCGACTCCGAACGGCTCGAAGCCTTCCGCGCCGTGGCCCTGGGTCCGGGGCTCGATCCGGCGAAAAGCCAGGGCCAGGGCTGGCTGCTGCGGCTGGGGGTGCTGCCCAGCCAAGGGGCTGCCCTGTTAGCCGATCCAGCCCTAGCTGGGGTGCCCTTCTGGCAAGAAGGCGGCAGCGGCCTGGGCCTGGCCTGGGCGCCCGCCCAGCAGCTGCCCGCCTACCGGGTCGAGCAGCTGCGGCGGCGCTGCCAGGAGCTGGGCGGCGCCCTCACGGTGTTGGAGCAACCCGCCGGCGCCGAGTTGCCCGCCTGGGAAGACGCCCCCAGCCGCCCCCTAATCGAGGCGATCAAGCGTCAATTTGACCCGAGCCAGCAATTGGCCCGGGGCCGCCTGCCTGGCGTTAGGCCAGGCCCAAGTCGTAGCGGCAGCTGAGGCTGAGCTGCTCCCCGGGCGCCAGGCTCAAGCGGCGCTCACCGCTGGCCAGGGAACCCCGGGGCCCGGTCCAGGGCTCCAGGCAAACCATCGGCCGGGGCGGCTCACTCCAGACCACGGCCAGGTCGAGGGGGGCGCTGGGTTGCATGGTGATGCCATAGCCCGCCTCCCGGTCGAGCAGGCGCACCGGGCCGCTGGGCTGGCAGAGGAAATCCACCCCCTGCTCCAGGCGGGCCAGCTGGCTGGCCGTGTCCGCCTCGGCCATGGGCAGGTGGTCGAAGCAGCGGGGCGGCAGGCCCTCCAGGGCTGCGGCCGCCAGGGACGACACCGCGAAATAGGGATGGAGCCCCAGGGAAAAGGGCATGGGCTCCGGGCCCTGGCCGGCTTCGAGCCGGTGCTGCACCAGGGCGGTGATCGCCAGGGCGGAAGGGGCCAGGCGCAGCTCGAGCACCAGCTCAAAGGGGAAGGGGAAGGCCGCCCGGGTGGCGGGGCTGTCGACCAGGCTCAGGCGCACGCCGCGCAGGTCGTCGAGCAGGCGGATCGCCCAGGGAAGATCGCGGGCAAAGCCGTGCTGGGTGATCGGAAAGCTGCCCTGGGCCAGCTCCAGCCGGTTGCCGGGCAGGTTGCCGCAGATCGGAAACAGCACCGGGATGCCGCCCCGCACTGACTTGCTCGGGTCGGCGAAGCGCTCGGCATCGAAATAGAGCAGCTCCCGGCCGCAGCAGACCCAGCCCGTGACCAGCCCGCCGCGCTCGGGCACCAGCCGCAGCTGGTCGCCGCTGGCTGGATCGGTGAATTCCCAGTGGGGATAGGGCGCTTGGCGCTGGATTAGGGGCATGGGAGGGCCAGGGCAGGGCCGCGCTTCAGGCCCACAGGTTGTACTTCAGGATGCACCAGATGGCCCGCACCCCATCGCGCCAGCCGATCTTTTTACCCTCGTCGTAGGTGCGCCCGTAATAGGAAATACCCACCTCATAAATGCGCCAGTTCTTTTTGGCCACCTTGGCGGTGATTTCCGGTTCAAAGCCAAAACGCTTCTCGCAAATCGGGATCGACTGGATGATCTCGGTGCGGAAGGCCTTGTAACAGGTTTCCATGTCACTGAGATTCAGATCCGTGAACATGTTGCTGAGCAGGGTCAAAAAGCCATTGCCCAGGCGATGCCAAAAATACACAACCCGATGGGGCGCTCCGCCCTGAAAACGGCTGCCAAACACCACATCGGCACGGCCCTGTTGAATCGGACCGATCACCAGGGGATAGTCCTCAGGGTCATATTCCAGATCGGCATCCTGCACGATCGTGATTTCACCGAAGGCGGCGGCAAAGCCCGTGGCCAAGGCCGCTCCCTTGCCCTGATTTTGAGGGTGAAAGAGAATCGTGAGGTCATCCCCCTGCAGGCCCGCGAGCAGGTCCCGGGTGCCGTCGCTGGAGCCGTCGTCGACCACGATGATCTGCTTGGAGGCCACCGGTGCCCGCCGCACCCGCTCGACCAGGGCCGCAATCGTGGCGACTTCGTTATAACAAGGAATCACCACCGACAGCAGGGGCCGGCTGGCTGGGGGAGGGGCACCCCCAGGGGTCACCAATGGCTGGGAACCTGCCTGGTCAGCGGGCCTGGAACTCTGATCTGCCGGCTCAGACGTTGCGCCCACCATTGCCTGGTCCATGCCGCGTCAACATACTCAGAGGCGCTGCCGCATCCCCGCAGCAGGGTCCGGCGCCGAGGTCGTTTCCACGGATTGGAGCGCTGGGTCTTGGCGAAAGACCAGGGTCTTCTGCACCCCGTAGGACAGGGCCGCCAACAGGGGAACCAGGGCCAGGGCCGCCCAGCCCCGGGCCAGGCCGGCGCCCGTGAGCAGCCGAATCCCCAGCCAGTTCAGCAACCAAATCGCCACAGCCAGGCCGCCATAGGCCGCGGCCGAGCGGATCGCAAACCGCTGCACCCGGAACACTTTCTTGCCATAGAGCCAGTAGCCGAGCACCAGGTTGAGCAGCTGGCTGATGAAGGTGGCCAGACCAATGGTGACCAGGTGCAACAGCAGCAACAGGGCGCCGTTGGTGAGCAGCACATTCACCACCCCGAAGAGCAGAAATCGACGCTTTCTGCCCCCCATCTCCGCCCTGTTCCCGCCTAGAGACCGGCCATCCAGTCAAGCAGGGCCCGATTCACCAGCTCGGGCACCTCGTCATGGGGGCAGTGGCCCGCCTCCAGCACCACTTCGGTGGCGCCGGGGGCATGGCGCTGGAACTGGGCGCGGCGGCCGGCGGCGTTGATCCAGGGGTCGCGGATGCCCCAGAGCAGCAATAGGGGCGCCTGGAGGGCGGCGAACAGTTCATCGAGGGGCTGGCCGCTGGGGATATCGAACACGGTGCGAAACACCCCAAAGGCACCGGGATCCAGCGACGGGATGCGGATCGCCTCCACCAGGGCGTCATCGACGTTGGTTTTGTCGATGTACACCTGGTTGAGGGTGCGGCGGATCGTGGCGGGGCGGCGCAGGTTTTCAAACAACAACCGCTGCAGCACCGGGCTTTTCAGCAGGGCCGAGCCAATCGTGCGGCGGGCGATCGCCCCCCAACCCCGCGGCTCGCTGGCCTCTCCGCTGAACGGACCGGCGGCATTGAGCAGGGCCACCCCGGCCGCCAGGGGGCCCAAGGCCGCCCCAGCCGCCAGGGCGGAGTAGCCCCCGAGGGAATTGCCCACCAACACCGTGGGGCGGCCGATGCGCTCCTGCACATAGGCCACCAGCTGGTCGCGCCAAAGGGCGCCGCCGTAGGGCAGGCCAGGCGGTTTAACGCTGCGCCCAAAACCGAGCAGGTCGAGGGCATGGACCTCGTGGCGCTCGGCCAGCACGGGGATGTTGTGACGCCAGTGGTCGGTGGAGGCGCCGAAGCCATGGACCAGCAGCAGGGCCGGACCGACCGGCTGGTCTGGGCAGCGGCTCAAGCTGTGGACGGCCTGGCCCTGGTAGCTCCAGGGGAGCTGCTCCACCCCCTCTGCTGGCAGGGACAACACCGGAGCGGCCACAGAGAAGGGGGCAGAGAGGGTCGATGTTAGGGAGCTCCCCTCGCCGGTGGTCCGATGGTGGATTGGATGCCCCTGCTGCCAGGCACGGCCCTCTGGGCCCTGGCCCTCTACCTGCCCTTGAGCCTGCCCCTGGAGCGGTTCGAGCAGGCGCTGGCGGAATCGGGCCTGGACGAAGACCGCCAGCACCTGGCCCTGGTGGTGGCCAGCCTGGCCCTGGCCCTGGCGGTGGGCGCCGTCACCAACCTGTTTCTGGCCTGGATTCTGGGCCCGGGCTGGGGCTCCAGCATGGGCTTGATCGCCGTCTTGGCGGGCCTGGCCCTGGCCCTGGGCAATGGCAACGACGCCCGCTGAAGCGGCCAGGGCGATCCAACCGCAACGATCAGGAATCGCACCCGCCCTTTGGCCCATTCCCTGGGCCACTCACTGGCGCCAATCCAGCCAGGGCAGGCCGGGAATGATCGCTGCGGTGGCGGCGCGATAGGCGGGGTAATCGGGATGGCGCTGCAGCAGGCGACCCTCTTCGCGGCGGGCCTTGCCGCCTAACACGGCCGCCAGGGCCAGCAGGAGGGCGAGGTGCAACAGGCTGCCCAGGGCCAGCACCACGCCCAAGGAACAGAGCAGGATCGCCTGATAGAGGGGGTGGCGGCAGCGCCGGTAAGGGCCCGTGGTCACCAGGGAGGCCCCGGGCTTGGGATCGGGCAGGGGCGTGAGGCTGGCGCCCAAGCCCCAGAAGGCCTGCAGGGCCAGGGCCAAGCCCACCAGCAGCAGGGCGACGCCCGTGATGGCGAGCGGCAGGGGCCAGGCATAGCCCCAGCTCCCCGGCGCCGGCCAGGGCGGCAGCAGGTGCAACCCAATCAGCAGCAGCTGGGCCAGCAACCACCACTCCCCGTGGCGGTTGTCGAGCCAGCCGCCCCAGCTGAGGCCCCAGCCGCGCCAGGCGGCCCAGGGGCCCGGGGGCTTGGTTTGGGCGTTGTTGTGGTCAGCTGCTTGCTTCGGCAAGGGTCCCCCGTCCGGCCAGCACCAGTCTGAGCAGCACCGGCGCCAGGAAGGTGGTGCCAATCACCATCAGCACAATCGCCGCCTCCAGGGACGGGCTGAGCAGGTGGGCCTGGGTGCCGAGCCCCAGGAAGATCAGACCCACCTCGCCGCGGGGAACCATGCCCAGGCCCACCAGCCAGCGGTCCGTGGGCTGGGCGGAGAGGAAGGCCCAACCCGAGGCGATCTTGCCGGCGATCGCCGCCAGCAGCAGGAAAACAGCCACCACCAGGCCGTAACGGTTGGCGGGATCGGTGGGATCGAGCACCGAGAGATCGATGCCGGTGCCAATCAGCACAAAGAAGATCGTGGCGAACAGGGCCACCACCGGCTTGACCGCCTCCTGGATTGCCTTGGTGTGGCGGGAATTACTGAGGATCAACCCGCCGGCAAAGGCGCCCAGGGCCGCCTCCAGGCCGATGGCCGTGGCCGCAAAACAACAGAGGCTGAGCACCACAAACGAAGCCACGATCACCTCGCCCGGGGCCTTCAGCTGGTCCAGCAACCAATCAAAGGCTGGCGCCGCCGTGCGGCTCAAGCCGATCGCTACCACCACAAACAACACCGCCGCCCCCACCAGCCGCAGGATCGGGCCAGCACTGAGGCTCTCGCCGGCGGAGAGGGACACCACCACCGCCAGAATCACGATGCCGAGGATGTCATCGAGCACGGCAGCGCCGATCACAATTTGGCCTTCGCGGCTGCGCAACATCTTCAGCTCGCCAAACACACTGGCGGTGATGCCAATGCTGGTGGCTGTCATCGAGGCGCCGGCAAAGATCGCCGGGATCGGCTCCACACCAAACAGGGCCATCAACCCGAAGGTGCCCAGGGCAAAGGGCAACAGCACCCCGGCCACGGCCACTGTGATCGCCTGGCCCCCTACGGCCACCAGCTCGTCGAGTTCACTTTCCAGGCCGGTGAGGAAGAGCAGGGCATAGAGCCCCAGCCCGGCCACCAGCTGCAAGCTGGGGAAGGTGTCGTTATAGATCTCCTGCACGGCCGGAAGCGGCACGTGGGCCAGGGAGCCCAGCAGCTGCAACAGGCCCGAGCTGAGCTGGGCCTGGGTATCCGGAGGCACAATCCAGTGGAGGCCCGAGAGGCCCAGGAGCACGCCGGCAAGCAATTCCCCCAGGATCGTTGGCAATTGCAGGCGCACCAGCAGCTCGGCGAACAGCCGGGCCGCCACCACGATCACCAGCAAACGCCCGACCCACACAAGGGTTTCGGCCACCTCCAGTTGATGGGCACCCAGCTGCAGCAGCAGGTCTGGCAGCGGCAAAGGCGGCAGCACCATCAGAGGTCGTCAATTCACCACGAGAGTCTCGGCGCCGACAGCCCGTCCCTGTGACCATCGCTACGGTCCAGACAGGTTCCGTACCTGGATCGCCATGATTACTGCCCCGGTCGAGCCTGGCTTCCTTTCCCCATCCGGCGCCGACGCCAGCCTGGAACTAACCCACCGCTGGTGGCGCGCCGCCAACTATCTGGCGGTTGGGATGATCTACCTGCAGGACAACCCCCTGCTGCGTGAGCCCCTGCGGCCGGAGCACATCAAAAACCGGCTCCTGGGCCACTGGGGATCGAGTCCGGGGCAATCCTTCATCTGGGCCCATGCCAACCGGATGATCCAGCGCCATGGCCTGGACATGATCTACCTCTCCGGACCCGGCCACGGTGCCCCCGGGGTGCTGGCGCCCACCTATCTCGATGGCAGCTACAGCGAGATCTATCCCGACAAAAGCCAGGACCTGGCAGGCCTGCGCCGCTTTCTCAAGCAGTTCTCCTTTCCCGGCCACATCGGCAGCCACTGCACCCCCGAAACCCCTGGCTCGATCCATGAGGGCGGCGAGCTGGGCTACGTGCTCTCCCACGCCTGCGGCGCCGTCTTCGACAACCCGGACCTGATCGCCCTGGCCTGCGT
>CAINZT010000098.1 GCA_903855705.1 uncultured Synechococcus sp. | reverse complement strand
TCCGCAGTCGCCATGAGCTGCTGCGCATGGCCTGGCCCCCCTTCAGTGGTGGGCCCCGCTCGGTGGACACCCAGGTGCTCACCCTGCGGCGCAAGCTGGAACAGGCCGGCCTAGGCGAAGGCGGCGGCATCGATACGGTGCGCCAGCAGGGCTATCGCTTCAGCCTCGACACCATTCCCGAATCCTCCAGCCCGGCCCAGTCGGTGGCGACCAGTTCCAGCAACGGGGTTTGAGGTCACAGAGGGCTTGGGAAGGCGCTTTGGTGTTCCGGCTGGCCCGCTGAATTGTCCAAGTTTTTTGTATCGGGCCTCCGGTGGGATCAATCCGGCCTTGGCCTGCCGGAACCTCTCCGGGCAGGAGTTGGCATAGGCCTGCGTCATTGAGGGGACTAGGCCGATCGGCCCCTGGGACTCCCCGTGCCCGATTAGACCCAACCTGGTGGCTGGTGGGTTTTAAGAGTTTGCCAAGGGCAGCACGCTTGCGGCCGGTAGAACGGCCAGGGCCGCGAGTTCGCCGAGCAGCATCAAGGCGGTGAGAGCCGCCAGCAGCTGGTAGGTCCAGGGGGGTGAAAGTCTGCCGATGGCGCGGGTGTCTAGGCCTGAGTGCTGCTGCAGTTGGGCCAGGAAGTCGGCAAAGCGGGCCAGTCGCTGGGGTAGCAGGGTGCTGGCCTTGGCGCTGCGCAGGTAATAGACCCGTCCCCCCTGGCTGGTGGCCACGGCCGTGAGGCCCGTGATTTCGTTCCAGCCCAGGCTCCAGCCGCGGCGGAGCCACCAGCTGCACCAGGGCGGATGACCCAGGGCCAGGCCGTGGACATCCACCGAGACCCTTTCGCTCGTAATCGCCAGCACCAGCAGCAGCCCCAGGGGAACGGCCAACGCCAGCAGGGGGCGCAGGCTGCCACCGGCCAGCACCGGCAGGGGAAGCACTAGGGCTAGGTAGAGCCCCACCAAGGTGCCTCGGATCAGGGGCGCCATGCCGTAGTGGCGTGGTCCGCCAAGGGGATCTTGGTCCCCTGGCTTGGCTGCCTTTGCTTCAAACCTGCTGGGATTGGCCGTTCCGGATTCAGGAGGCCTCGGCTCGGGGCCGTTGGGTTGCGGTGGACCGGATACGGGAGCGAGCGGCGCAACGGCCGGGGCGCTGGCCGTCTGATTAGGCCCGATTTGCCCAGCCCCTCCCAAGTGCGCAGTAGGGCTCATCGGTCGTCGGGGGAGCCGGGCAGGGGTTCCACCAGGGGTGATGGCCGGTAGCGGCCCGTGAACACATCGTCCTCGCGCCCTTTCCAAAATGTGCCCAGGCGCATCAGGTCGGTGTGGGCCTCGTGCAGTCGCTCCAGGTAGGTCTCGGGATCCATGGAGTCCTTGGCCTCCTTGAGTTTGGACAGCCGCAGCAGGTGCCACATCCAGGGTTTGCCCAGTTCGCCGCGCTGCTCCAGGTAGCGGGCCAGGTCGGCCGAGCTGGGGATCGGACTGGGCTGGGAGTTCATGAAATCCTGGGGACCGGCTGACAGCCTATGGCGCTGGGTCAGGGCGCCGTGGCTGGCTCCCATCCCGTCATCGGCTAGCTAAAGGGTTGCGTTGCCTGAGCCGATCGCCAGCCTCAAACCCTTCCAGGGGCGGGCCGATGGCCATCTTTCGGCCAGGGTCAGAGGCTGAACAGCTGAGGGCGCATGGTCAGGTTCAGCCAAGGGATGGCCTCTGATCGCCAACTTCGCGTCAGCGAGTGGGCGATTAACACGTGCTCAACAAATTTGCCTTGGTCTTGGCACAAGCAGCCGGGGCGTAGAGGTGGGCTTGAATGGAGATCCCCCGATTCGATCCAGATGGCCCCACGCCGCCGTTCTGAGACTCTTGGCATGAATGCCCTTTTGAGTGCCCGGCTGGCGGCAGCCAATCTGCCGGATCAAATCCCCCGCAATCGCCTGCCAGAAAAGGGCCTGCGGGCCGATCTGAGCTATGAGCTGATCCACGATCACCTGATGCTCGATGGCAATGCGCGGCTCAATCTGGCCACGTTCGTTGGCACCTGGATGGAGCCGGAAGCGCGGCGGCTGATGGAGGAGTGCGCCGAAAAAAATATGATCGATAAGGACGAATACCCCCAGACCGCTGAAATCGAGGACCGCTGTCTCAAGATCATCGCCGATCTTTGGCATGCGCCTGACCCAGACCAGGCGGTAGGCACCTCCACCACCGGCTCGAGCGAGGCCTGCATGCTGGGCGGATTGGTGATGCGCTGGCACTGGCGCCGCCGCCGCGAGGCCGCCGGCTTGGCCTACGACCGACCCAACCTGGTGATGGGCACCAACACCCAGATCTGCTGGGACAAGTTCTGTGCCTACTTCGATGTGGAGCCGAAAATGGTGCCGATCACGCCGGAGCGTTTGCAACTGGGTGTTGATGAAGCGATCGCCCTCTGTGATGGGAACACCATCGGCGTTGTCGGCATCCTCGGCAGCACCTTTGACGGCAGTTACGAACCGATTCAGGAGCTGCAGATTGCCCTCGATGCCCTGCAGGAGCGCACAGGCATCGACATTCCGATCCATGTCGATGCGGCCTCCGGCGGCTTCGTGGCCCCGTTCAATTCACCTGAATTGGTTTGGGACTTCAGACTTCCCCGGGTCGTGTCGATCAATTCCAGTGGCCATAAATATGGTGGCGTGCTGCCTGGAGTGGGCTGGTGCCTGTGGCGTGATCAGGGCCAGCTGCCAGAGGAACTGCGTTTCAATGTCAACTATCTAGGCGGTGAGATGCCAACGATTGGCATGAACTTCTCCCGTCCTGGTGCCCAGGTTGTCGGCCAGTACTTCAACTTCATCCACCTCGGCTTTGAAGGGTATCGCCATCGCATGAAAACCCTAGAGGCGATCGCTTGCTACCTCGCCGACAGCATCGCCAACCTCGGGTCTCTGCGCTTGGTCAGCCATCCGTTGGGGCAGTTGCCCGTGTTCGCTGTCAGCCTCGATCCTGCCATCTCTAACTGGACCGTGTTCCAGTTGGCCGACAAGCTGCGGGAACGGGGCTGGTTAATCCCCGCCTATACCCTGCCGGCCAACTGCGAGTCGCTGGCCGTCCTGCGTTTTGTGATCCGCGCCGGGTTCAGCCGCGACATGGCCGATGTGTTGCTGGAGGACATTGAGCGGGCCATTGACTGGTTCCAGCGGCTAGATGGACCGATGCCGTCGCCCCATGAAGTGCGGCCATCCTTCCATCACTGAGGGCAACACCAGCCCTTTTCACCTCTAACGAGCTGACCCCATGGATAACGGCACATACCAGCACTATCTGATCGGACTGCTGGCGATTGGCAACAATGTGTCTTCCCTGGGCGCCTATCTGGCCCAGACCCATGGGATGGCCAGGCGACGCATCTGGCATGTGATTCTCCTTACCACGCTCGTCTGTTTTGTTTTCCTTGTGGTGTTCATGCTGTTCGGCACGGCCGTTCTGAACTTTTTTGGCATCTCGATTAGCAGCTTTGAGATCGCCGGTGGCTTGCTTCTGGGTGGTGTGGGGATGGAAATGATGGGCGCTGCCAACCCTGGCCCGGCTGCCCATAAGTCGGTGGACATGCCCGAGCCGGACGATTTCCATACGGCCCTCTCCAATGCCGTGGTGCCGATCGGCATTCCCCTCACCGTGGGGGCCGGCACGGCCTCGGCAGTGGTGCTATTCGCCAACGCGGCAGCCCGCAACGGCAGCAGCGCCAGCCTGCTGGCGGCGATCTTGACGCTGGTGTTGATCAATGCGGCGGTCTTCCGGTTCGCTAATACCGTGATGCGCCGCGTTGGTCCCCTAGCCCTAACGATCTTCACCAAGATCATGGGGCTCTTCACCCTGTCCATCGGTGTCGAATTCGTTGTGCATGGCGTTTCGACGATTTATATCGGCTTGCTGCACAAGTGAACGCGATGGCGGCTTCCTTTGCCGGCCTGATTAATCCGGCAATGCCCAGGGGTTGAGGCCCAGGTCCGCACCGAGGCGATGGGCGCAGGCAAAACCACTGAAGGCCACGGCGTTGAGCCCCTGGCCTGGGAAGCAGGAATCGCCGACGCAATACAGCCCGGGGATCGCCGTGCGGTTAAAGGGCATCGGCAGCAGCCCCGGCAAGCGCAGGGCTGGCACTGGGCCATAGCTGCCGCCGCTGCGGCCGAGGAAGCGGCGGTGGCTGCGGGGGGTTCCCACTTCCCTGTGGCGGATTGCCGCCGCCAGGCCAGGCAGGATCGCCTCAAGCCGGGCGATCAGGCGATCGGCATCGGCCTGCTTCTTGGCGGCGTAGGCGGCTGGTTCAAGGCCACTCCAGGCCTCCATCGAGGAGGGGGTGAAGGCATGGACGATGTGGCGATCCGGTGGCGCCAGGCTGGGATCGAGCAGGGAGGGCATCGACACAAAGACCACCCCCTGTTCGTCTTCCATGGCCTGCCAGTCCTCCAGCATCAAATGGTGGCAGTGGCTTCCTGCCGGGATCAACGCGGCGTCCACGCCAAGATGCAAGGACAGGAAGGAGGGCGAGGGTTTGTAGCGCCGGCGCCAGGTGCGTTCCCCTGCCGGTGTGGCGCTTTCGTCGATCAGGCCGCCGAAGGTGTCCCAGCGGGTGGCATTGCTCACGACCCGCTGGGCCAGGATCTCTTCCCCATCGGCCAATCGCACGCCAATCGCCTTGCCGTTTTCGAGCAGCACCTTGGTGACCCGCGCCTTATAACGAATGGCGCCGCCATGGCGCTCTAGCCCCGCCACCAGTTTCTGGGCGATCACACCAACGCCCCCTTTGGGGTAATTAATCCCGCCGGCGTGGCGATCGGAAAACACCATGCCGGCATTGATCATCGGCGTGAGGTCGGCGGGCATCACCGACCAGCAGAAACACTCCATGTCGATGAACTTGAGCAGGGCTGGATCTTGGATATGCCTGCGGGCCACATCGCCCACATTCACGGGCAACCAGCGGGCCAGCCCCAGGCAGGCCAAAGGCGCCCGCAGGAACACCTTGGCCAGGTAGGCCGGATCCTCCAGCGACAACAACGGCATCGCATCGAGGCAGTTGAAAACGCTCCAGCAGGTGCCATAGAAGGCGCGAATTCCCTTGGCTTCATGGGGGAATAGGGCGCTTAGGCGGGCTACAAAAGTGTCGTAATCCCGATCAACCGCCAGATGCAATCCATCGGGTAAGTGGTATTCCAGCTGGGCCGGATCAGGGATCGTTTCACACACTTCGCCCACATCGGCTAGGGCCCGGGTGAGCAAGTTGGTGTGCCCCTTCTGGCCGAAGCCAAAGATCATTGAGGCGCCCACATCAAAGGTGTAGCCCGCGCGCGCAAAGCTGCCGCCCGAGCCCCCTGGAATCAGATAGCGCTCCAGCACCAACACCTTGGCCCCCTTGGCGGCCAGCTGGCTGGCGGTCACCAGTCCGCCGATGCCTGAGCCGATCACCACCACGTCCCAGGGGCCCTCGCCCAAGCCCCGATCCGTGGCGGCAACCGGGGCGCTATTGGGCTGGCTGGCTGATGGGGAAGACAGGCTGGCGGACACGGACGCTCGGGCTGGGGGTTGGGCGGCGGGCCGACCCTACGCAGGGGCCAGCTGGGACTGCGCCGCAGCTGGGGTTACTGGGGTGGGCCTGGGTTCCGGGATTGTCACCGGGGCTGGATGCCGCGCAAAGGGTGCCAGGTCGGCCAGGGCCCGGTCCCGGTAGGCGCCATAGCGGCGCCGTTTGTCGCGGATGCGCTCGGGCAGCTCCGGCAGCAGGCCGAAGTTGGGGGGCATCGGCTGGAATTTGCCGCTGGGGGCCTCCGCGATGAAGTGGGTTAGGGCGCCGATCATGGTCGTGGGCGGCAGGCTGAGGGGCTCCTGGCCCAGGGCCAGGCGGGCGGCATTGGTGCCAGCGAGCCAGCCCCCGGCCACGGCGGCCGCGTAGCCCTCGGTGCCCGTGATCTGGCCGGCGGCCAACAGGTTGGGCCGGCTGCGGAACTGCAGGGTGGGATCGAGCAGCTGGGGGGCCTCCAGGAAGGTGTTGCGGTGCATCACGCCAAAGCGCACGAATTCGGCGTTCTCCAGGCCTGGGATCAGCCTCAACACCCGCTTCTGTTCGCCCCATTTGAGGTTGGTTTGGAAGCCCACCAGGTTCCAGAGCCGGCCGTCCTTGTCTTCCTGGCGCAGCTGCACCACCGCATAGGCCCGCTTGGCCCGGCGCACGTCCCGGTCCTGCAGGTCGCCCCAGCGGGGGTCCCAGAGCCCGATCGGCTTGAGCGGCCCGTAGCGCATGGTGTCTTCGCCGCGGCGGGCCAACTCCTCAATCGGCAGGCAGCCTTCAAAGAAGCTGGCGTTGCCCAGCTCGAAATCCTTGAGTTCGGCCTGCTCGGCGGCCAGCAGCGCCTCGCGGAAGGCCAGGAACTGCTGCTTGTCCATGGGGCAGTTGATGTAGTCGGCATCGCCCTTGTCGTAACGGCTGGCCCGGAAGGCCACCGTCAGGTCGATGCTGTCCCCTTCCACGATCGGACTGGCTGCATCAAAGAAATGGCAGTCCTCGCGGCCCGTGAAGCTGCGCAGCTGCTCAGCCAGAGCGTCACTGGTGAGGGGCCCTGTCGCCAGCACGGCAATCTGGCCAGCGCCTGGCAGCTCCAACTGCTCGCGCCGTTCCACGGTCACCAAGGGATGGCTCTCCAGGGCGGCGGTCAGGGCGGCGCTGTAGCGGCCCCGATCCACCGCTAGGGCACCCCCAGCCGGCACGGCGTGGCGATCGGCTGTGTCGATCACTAGGGACCCGAGTTGGCGGAGTTCGGTTTGCAGGAGCCCTGCGGCCCGGTCGCTGCTCAGGGCCCCAAAGCTGTTGCTGCACACCAATTCAGCAAACTCTGCGCTGTGGTGGGCCGGAGAGCGACGCACGGGCCGCATCTCCACTAGGTGCACAGGTAATCCGGCTGAGGCAATTTGCCAGGCAGCTTCCGAACCAGCTAAGCCGGCACCAATCACCAACAGGGGTTCGGCTGGTGATTGGTGGGGCTGGCTCAGGGAAGACAACAATGCAATCGCAACTGCCGGCTCAAACGGTCCGGCCAGGACTCAGGCGCGGGCGCGCTTCAGCATTAGTTGGAGTTGGCCAACGGCGGCACGGCCGATGTTGAAGGCAGCCCAACCCACGGCAAGCAGCACGGGGGTGGCAACCAGCAGAAGCCGAGCATCCATGGGTCTTGCGGAGCAATCGCGTGGCGAGATCCTACGGACTAGGGCGCCAAATCGCGCCCCAATCGGCTGAGCTGATCGAAATTGCAGCAATTGGCACCGGGAAGGGCCCCGCTTGCGGGTTGGGCTTTTCAAAAAAAGCTGGTCTGCCCTTGCTCCGAGAGCCCTTGCTTCATCCCAATGGATCCCAGATCGTCCTGAGCTCGGGGCCAGGTCATCCCTGGGCCATGCAGCGCTTGGCAACGGCTCGCGCCTGAATGGCTCGCTGGCCAATCCCGTTCCCCATCCGAGGTCTGGTGCGGGGGAACGCCTGCCATGGACCGGGGCCAGAGTTGCTGGCTGCTCGCAACCTGGCGCTCAGGAGCCGAAGCCTGTGGCCTGGGAGCGTCCGGCATGGGCCTGGGCCAGTTGTTGATAGCGGCGCGCATGCTGGCGCTGCTCGTCGACCAGCTCGGCCGAGAGCTCCCGTTTGACCTGGGCTGGGGCGCCCATCACCAGGCTGCGGGGCGGCACGTCGCGGGTGACGACCGCGCCGGCGGCCACCAGGGCCCCTGAACCCACGGTGACGCCATTGAGCACGATCGCGCCGATGCCGATCAGACAGCCGTCCTCCAGGGTCGCCCCATGGACTACGGCCCGGTGGCCAATGGTCACATCGGCACCGATCGTCACCGGGTGATCGGGCTCCCCATGCAGGATCGCCCCGTCCTGGACATTGCTACCGGGCCCGATCACGATCGGACAGACATCTCCGCGGGCCACGGCCGTGGGCCAGAGGCTCGCCCCCGCCTCCAGCCGCACATCACCGATGACCACCGCACTGCTCGCCACCCAGGCCTCGGGATGCAAGCGCGGCTCGGGCCAGGGAAACGTAGTCATGCCAGGGGTTGCTAAGGGCAGTTGGGGACAGTGTGCTCCGTTCCTGCCCACGCCGACGGCCTGCGGGCACTTGGAGGAGGCCCCGGCTGGGTGATACGTTCCCTAGGTGCCCGAAAGGGTTGCCCCTGGGCTTGTCCCACGCGGCGGGTCGCTAGCTCAGCGGTAGAGCACTCGGCTTTTAACCGATTGGTCCTGAGTTCGAATCTCAGGCGACCCATTGAAATAACTGGAAAAAAAGCCCTCGAAGGGCTTTGGAGCCGACGATTCAGTTTGAACTGATATCGCAAATATTTACAGGGCGCCGTTTCGCGGTGCGGCAGACCCTCTTGGGCCGCATTTTTCACCTAAGTTTGACCCAGATTTCACCCGGGGTGAAATGGCGGCACCCTGGCTCACCGACATCTCGCGCAGTTCAAGCGCCATCGCATGGGGCGACCCGGCTGGTTCCTTGTGCTGCATAGGTACAAACTGCAGGTGAGCATCAAGGAGCTTCCCCGCCGGCCGGGAGATTGCGATTCTCCATCTGGTGCCGAGCCGTTCCATAGAAGTTGCGCTTGCCTGCCCGGCTGAGAGTGCGATTGGACCTATGGATCTCTTGTGCGCTAGCCCGGGTGACGTAGAGGGCGGCGCCGATGTCCAAGTACAGAACGACGTCGTTCCCCAACTCGCTGGCCTCGGGCTCAGCGGCTCCTGGCCAGCTGGGCGCAGAGGTCGTCTGTGGAAATCCAGGGGCTGGGGATGGACATGGCAGCAGATGCTGCTGGAACAGGGCAGCGGGGGTGGCTAGCCAAGGGGCGATCATGAACTCTCATGCCTTCTCGAAGCAACTTCCAAGAGGGAAGTTGCTCACAATGTGATGCATAGTGTTGGATTTAGGGCTTGCATCTAAGGCGGGAAGTTTCTCGAACCGGTTCCGGCATCAAAATATGAATCCGATTGTCCGCTGTGGGGTTAGCGGAGGCGAGGCTGTTCACTTGCTTGTGATTCTGAAATCATGGATAATCCCGACCTAAATCGTCAGGCTGG
>CAINZT010000097.1 GCA_903855705.1 uncultured Synechococcus sp. | reverse complement strand
TGAATGTTCTGGCTGTGCTGACGAACTTGTTCATGGCGCGCCGTCAATTGCTTCTAATATGCTGAAAAAGGGATGGTGTGCCAATTAGGCCTGTTTATGGTAGTTAAGAATGCAAGGCAAGGCTCAAATCAGGTGAAATCGACTGATTTACGCCATGGGATCAACGGATTTATTCAAGTCGAGTATTTAGACGTAAGTGGTCTCGCAACAACGTTGTTGCCAAGAGCTTCCCTAGTTGGTGCCAACAGGCTCCGTTGCCCCGAAGCCTGTTGGCAGGAGACTGCTCCGGGCTCGTGAGCAGTTCCAGCCCGAGGTTTTCCCCTGTCAGGGACTGGCCGCTCAGCGCCTTAGAGTGACCCCCACATCGGCTCTTGCAGGCCACTCCCGCTTGGGGATTGGCTGGGGCAAGGGTTGCGACCACCCCAAACCCCAGGCGGAGACAGCACTTTGGCGACCCACGAGATCTTTATGCCCGCCCTCAGCTCCACGATGACGGAGGGCAAGATCGTCGAGTGGCTCAAGAAACCCGGCGATCGGGTCGGCCGGGGTGAGTCGGTGTTGGTGGTGGAGTCGGATAAGGCCGATATGGATGTGGAGTCGTTTAACGAGGGCTTCCTGGCCGCCGTGTTGATGCCGGCCGGCTCTACGGCGCCCGTGGGCGAAACGATTGGCCTGGTTGTGGAAACCGAAGCTGAGATAGCCGGCGTGCAGGCCCAGGCCCCGGCCGCTCCCGCCGCCGCTGCGGCCCCCACCCCTGCTGCGGCACCCGCGCCCGTGGCGGCGGCGCCCGTTGTTCCTGCTGCCTTAGCGGCTCCTGCTCCGGTGGCGGTTCCTGCGCCGGTTGCGACTGCGGCTCCTGCCGATGGCAGGGTGATGGCCTCGCCCCGGGCCAAGAAGCTCGCTTCCCAGTTGGGCGTTGCCCTGGGCTCCCTGCGCGGCAGCGGTCCTAATGGCCGCATCCAAGGGGAAGACGTGCTCGCCGCCGCCGGCCAATCCGCTGGTATTCCCCGGGTGGCAGAGGGCACGGGCCCTGCAGTGGTAACGGCTAACGGCAATGGCAAGGGTGCCCCAGCGGCCCCCGCACCCGTTGGCCAAACCTTCGGCAAGCCCGGTGAAACCACGGCCTTCAACACCCTGCAGCAGGCCGTGAACCGCAACATGGTCGCCAGCCTGGAGGTGCCCTGTTTCCACGTGGGCTACACGATCACTACCGACAAATTCGATGCGTTCTATAAGCAAGTGAAGCCCAAGGGCGTCACGATGACGGCCCTGCTCGCTAAGGCCGTGGCAGTGGTGTTGGCCCGCCATCCCCAGGTGAATGCGGCCACCAGCCCGGCCGGCATGGCCTATCCGGCTTCGGTGAATGTGGCTGTGGCCGTGGCCATGGATGAGGGCGGCCTGATCACCCCAGTGCTGGCCAACGCCGACACCACTGATTTGTATTCCCTTTCCCGTAACTGGGCCGACCTGGTGGCCCGCTCCCGCACCAAGCAACTCAAGCCCGAGGAATACAGCACCGGCACCTTCACCCTCTCCAACCTGGGCATGTTTGGCGTGGATCGCTTCGATGCGATCCTGCCCCCGGGCACCGGCGCAATCCTGGCCGTGGCGGCCTCGCGCCCCACGGTGGTGGCCGGTAAGGACGGTTCGATTTCCGTGAAGCCCCAGATGCAGGTGAATCTCACCTGTGATCACCGCGTGATCTACGGCGCCCATGGGGCGGCTTTCCTGAAGGATCTGGCCCAGTTGATTGAAACGAACCCGGAGAGTCTGGCGATCTGATCGCTAACTACCGAGGGGGTTTGGCAAGGTTCAGCCCATCGCCTAAGGGTGGATCTACAAAGACTCTGTTTTGTACTGATGGCTTCTATGTCAAGGTTGGTTCGAGTGCTGCCCTCACGCCTGCGCCTTAGCGCCTTGGGCACGTTGCTTTACCTTGGCGCCGTTTTAGGTCCTGTTTCAGCGCGGGAGTTTGGCGGTGGTGGTGGCGGTGGATTTCATGGCGGCGGTGGCGGCGGCTTTGCGGAACGCAGTGGTTCGGGAGGTGGTTTTTCAACCCGCAGTTTTGGCGGCGGGGGTGGCGGCAGCTATCGCTTCAGTGGTGGCGGATCCGTTGCCAGGGCGCCGGAACGGCTTGCTGAGCCCCGGTTGAGCTCTGCTGCTCCATCTGTTCGCACCCCCGTTCGCCTGGCCCCCAGCGAAGCCAAGCTCAGCCAGGGCTATGGCGGCTCCCATCCCTTCTATGGAGCCCGTTCTCGCACCCCCTGGACGGGGCACAACATTTCAGCGGAGCAATTCCAATCGGGCCGCTATCTTGGTGGTCCCAATGACGCCTTTGGCCGCCAGGGTGGCGGTTTCAACCGGTCCATAAGCGGTCAGGGCCGTTTCGATGAGGCCCATTACAACCAAAACAATTTCTATAACCGCAACGTTGAAGGCTGGAATTCCCAGTGGACCAACGGCGGCTATTGGGGCAACCGCCCCTGGGGCTATGGCTGGTACAACTGGTCGCCTACTAGTTGGGGCTGGTGGGGCGGTAACTCCCTGGGCTGGGACCTGGCCGCCTTAGCCACCGGAGCCGTAATCACCGACCTGGTGGACCAGGCGGCGAACCAGCAATCGCCGCTCATTGATGTGCCCAATAGCAACTACCAGCTCAACTACGGCTCCGTCGATGGGGTGGGCACCAGCGGTGCCAATTTCAGCTACGCCGTGGCCCACACCGCTGCGCCGATTAAGGGTGAGGCCAACTGCCAGGAGGGCCTGCTCGATGGCCAGATTCCCTCCACCGCCGCCCAGGCCCAGCTGCTCAATGCCGCCTGCCAGGTGGCCTATGGAGCCGATCCCAAGGGCAGTGCCCTACTGGAGCCATCGTCCCTGTGGCCCCCCTCCCCGGCCGTGAGCCATGGGCTCACCCTGTTGCTGGGGTTGGGCCTGGGCGTGGGCAGCTTCGCCCTGCTCAACCGTCGCAAGGCCCTGGGTTGACCGGCTCCCCCCTCGATCCCGCCGACCAGTGGCTCTCCAATTACGTCTTTGACCTGCCTGAGGCCGCGATTGCCCAACGGCCGGTGGAGCCCCGCCACGACGCCCGCCTGCTGCTGGTGCAGTCCCAGGCCGGGCCCCGGCATCGGCGTGTTTGGGATCTGGTGGAGACCCTCCAACCTGGCGACCTGCTGGTGGTGAACGACACCCGGGTGTTGCAGGCCAGGCTGGCGGCCCGGCGGGCCAGCGGCGGTGCGGTGGAGCTGCTAGTGCTCGAGCCCCAGGGCGAAGGGCGCTGGTGTTGCTTGGCGAAGCCCGCCAAAAAGCTCAGGCCCGGCGACTGGCTCACGGTGGAGGCCCCCGGCCAGCCGCCCCTGGCGTTGCAGGTGCTGGCGATCGATTTGGCCACGGGGGGCCGCATTGTCCAATTTCCGGTTGACTGCGTTGATGCGGTGGCCCTGGAGCCCCTGCTGCTGCGCTATGGCGCCATCCCCCTGCCCCCTTACATCCACGAGCACAGCGCCAGTGATCGCGAGCGCTACCAGACCCGCTATGCCGCCCAGCCCGGCGCCGTGGCTGCACCAACGGCGGGGCTGCACCTCAGTGATGAACTCCTCGCCGAGCTGCAGGCCCGGGCTGTGGAGCTGGCCCGGGTCACCCTGCATGTGGGCCTTGGTACCTTCCGCCCGGTGGACACGGAAGACCTCAGCCAGCTCCAGCTCCATAGCGAGTGGGTGGAGGTGGCACCAGCCCTGGTGGAGGCGGTGGCCGCCTGCCGGGCCCGGGGCGGCCGGGTGATCGCCGTGGGCACCACCAGCGTGCGCAGCCTCGAGGCGGTGGCGGCCCTCCACGGCGGCCAGCTCGCCCCCCACCGCGGTCCGGTGAACCTGTTGATTCAGCCGGGCTACCGCTTTGCGGTTGTGCAGGGTTTGCTTACCAATTTCCACCTGCCGAAAAGCTCCCTGTTGCTCCTGGTGAGTGCCCTAATTGGCCGCAGGCGCCTGCTCGATCTCTACAGCGAAGCAATTAGCGAGGGCTACCGCTTCTTTTCCTACGGCGACGCCATGTGGATCGATCCGGCGGCGGTGTTGAAGTCAGCCCGGCCGCCCAACTGAGCTGTCTGACGATTGCCGTGGCGGCGACTCAACGCTGGGGTCAACTCCATTCCGGCTTGGTTTATGGGGTCAGCGTTCGGGGATTCTGTTGGCGTACAAAAAAGCCCCCGGCTTGGCCGGAGGCTTGGGGGTTGGAAGCGTGGCGCGGTTCCTCGCTGGATCAGGGAAGAGACTGGCGCTAGGGCTCCTAGGGATCAGGCAGCGGCCAGGTTGGCGGCGACGAAGTCCCAGTTCACCAGCTTGTCGAGGAAGGTGGTCATGTAATCGGGACGGCGGTTCTGGTAGTCCAGGTAGTAGGCGTGCTCCCACACATCCATGGTCAGCAGGGCCGTTTGGCCATGGGCCAGGGGCAGGTCGGCGTTGGCGGTTTTGGTCACCTTGAGGGTGCCGCCATCGAGCACCAACCAGGCCCAGCCGCTGCCGAACTGGGTGGCGCCGGCTGTTTTGAACGCCTCGACAAACTTGTCAAAGCCGCCGAAATCAGCCGCGATCTTGTCGGCCAGGGCGCCTGTGGGGCTGCCGCCACCACCGGGCTTGATGCCCTGCCAGTAGAAGCTGTGGTTCCACACCTGGGCGGCGTTGTTGAACACGCCGGCCTTGCTGGCATCACCGGCCACGGCGGTGATGGTGTCTTCGAGGCTTTTGCCCTCGAGCTCGGTACCTGCCACCAGGTTGTTGAGGTTGGTCACGTAGGCGGCGTGGTGCTTGCCGTGGTGAATCTCCAGGGTCTGGCGCGAGATGTGGGGCTCGAGCGCATCAAGGCCGTAGGGCAGCGCGGGCAGCGTGTGAGCCATGGAAAAGGGAAAAAAGAGTGTCTCGCCCGACTAGTGCCAGGGCTGGCAACCAGGGATCTGGTCAGGCAGCCAGAAGACTGGCGAGCCGGGCGAGTGCATCCTAACGATTTGGAGCAGAACCTTTGTTGGCCCCGATCACCTCAGCGGCCCACCTGGAGCAGTTCCACCTCAAACACCAGGGTGGCGTTGGGCGGAATCACGCCACCAGCGCCCCGCTCGCCGTAGGCCAGATCGGGGGGGATCACCAGCTTGCGCTTGCCGCCCACCTTCATGCCGGCCACGCCCTCATCCCAGCCCTTGATCACCCGGCCACCGCCGAGGGGGAAGGCGAAGGGACCGCGTCCATAGCTGCTGTCAAATTCCTGGCCGCTGAGCAGGGTGCCGCGGTAGTTGACGCTCACGGTTTGCCCGGCCACGGCCTCGGCGCCGCTGCCGATCACCAGGTCGGTGATGCGCAGGCCCGTGTCGGTGGTGCGTTCCTTGGGGGCATCCATCGAACCTCCCAGGGAGGAGGCACCGGCCTGGGCCAGCTCGTCGTTGGCCGGGGCGGGGGAGTTGGGAGCCATGGTGAAAAGGGAGGGGTTGGAGTCGTCGGGATCCAGTTCCAGCCGGCCGGAGGGCACCGAAGCACTGGCGATCGAGGCAGGGGCGCTCAGGGCGCCGGTGCTGGAGGGCCGGGGCGCGGCAGCCTGCACGGTGGAAGGCGAAACAAGCTGGCTGACAAAGGCCAGCAGTAGGCAGGCCACACAGACCGCCGAACTGATCAGGATGTCGCGCATGGGGAGGCAGCTCCACACCAGTGGCGCGATTCTGCCAGGGGCCGGCCTGGGGCCACGCGCCGGTTTCAGGGGCCAGGGCATGGGGGGTTCAGGCCCCTAATCCGGCAGCCCATCGGCCTCGCTCACCTGGGGGGGAGGTTCGCTGGCACTGCGTTGCTGGCGCAGGGTCTGCTCCAGCCGGTCGATGCGGCCGCGCAGTTCGTCCAGTTCCCGTTGGCGGGCCAGGCCCAGGTCCTGCAGGAAGTTGTCGATGTTGCGCTCCATCTTGCGGCCGGTCTGCTGCTCCAGTTCCGGGTTCTCCCCCCTGAGGCTTGCCATCACCTCATCCACCAGCCGGCTGGCCTCGCTGGGATCGAGACGGCCGCTGCTCACCCAGGCCTGGGTCACGAGCCGCAAACGGTCGGCCACCAGGGAGGTGGTGCCGAGACCGCGCAGCAGCAGTTGTTGGAGCGGATTGGCGGGATCCATGGTCATGGGGCCGAGCTCGGTTGGTTCTGACCCTGGCGCTTCCTAGGGTCCGTTGCCATGGCAGAGAACCGGCATTTTCAGTGGCAGTCCCCCCTGGCGGTCGGCTGCCTGGCGGGTCTGCTGGCGGGCCTAGCCCTGCCGCCCCAGGGCTGGTCGCCCCTGCTCTGGCTGGCCCTTGTGCCCCTTTGGGGCCTGGGGCCCCTGGCTGCCGGATTGGGCGCGGCCGTTGCCGTGCTGGTCAGCCATCGCTGGTTGTTGTGGCTCCATCCCCTCGATTGGGTGGGTGTGCCGGGGCCGCTGAGCCTGCCCCTGTGCCTGGCCCTTTGGGGCGGTTGTGGCCTGCTCGCTGGCGTGCTGGTGGCGAGTTGGCGCGCCCTGATCGGCCGGCTGGGGCCTGAGCGACCGGCCACGGCCCTGGTGGGCGCAGCCCTCTGGGGGCTGGTGGAGGTGGCCCTGGCCCGGGGACCGTTGTTCTGGTTGGGCCTCGGCTCGGCAGCCTTGCCGGGAGACAGGCCCCTGGCAGGACTGGCCGTGGCGATTGGGGCGGGGGGGCTGGCGGCGGTGCAGCTGCTGTTCGGCTGGGGGCTGTGGCGGGTACTGGTGGCGGCCCGTTCGGGCCGGGGTTCTTGGCGGCGGCTTGCGCTGTTCTGGTGCGCCACCGTTCTGGTAGGCCACGGCTTGGGCTGGAGCCTGTTGGCCGCCGAATCCCCCTCCAGCGCCCAGGCCACATCCCTATTGCTCCTGCAGCCGGCGATTCCCACCCGCCACAAATTTGAGTTTGGCCAGCAGCAACGGTTGCTCCAGCGCCTGGCTGCCGCCCAACGGGAGGGCCGTGAGCGGGGTGTCCAGGCGGTGCTGTTGCCGGAGGGTTCCCTGGCCCTGGGCCAAAGCCTGCCCGTGCAGGAACCTGTGGAGGTGCTCAGTGGTGGCTTCCGCGCCGACGGCGTCGACCACCGCAGCAGCCTGTTGCGCTTTGCACCCGATCAGATCGAGCCGGCAGGCTGGGTGGACAAACACCGGCTGGTGCCCCTGGGCGAATGGGTCCCCCTAGCGGGCCTGCTGGAGTGGAGCGGACTCTCGGCCGTGGGTGGCCTCACGTCGGGGAGCCCCTCGCGCCTTTTATCGCGCCCCGAGGGAGCGATCGGGGTGGCCATTTGCTACGAAATCGCCGATGGCCATGCCCTGGCGTCCGCTAGCCGCGACGGGGCCCAGTGGTTGCTTGCGAGCGCCAACCTCGACCCCTATCCCTTGCTCTTACAACAACAGTTTTCAGCCCTGGCCCAGCTGCGGGCGATTGAATCGGGCCGCTGGCTGGTGAGTGTGGCAAACACAGGGCCCAGCCTGGTGGTGAACCATCAAGGGGTGGTGCAACGTTCCCTGCCCTCGGGACGCTCCAGCACGGGACTTGTTCAGGTGCGCCAGCGTTATGGCGCCACGCCCTACGCCCGCTGGGGTGAATGGCCGCTAGTGGCGCTTGGGGTGGGGGGATTGGTTTGGCGATCGAGGTGGAACCCAATTCAGCGCTAAGGGTTTTTGCTGGTGCCAATGGCTCAGATGGTTTGGTGGAGTTGATCACCCCATCCAGCGCTTGCGTCTGTGCCAAGCGCCAGGCGGGCTCCTACCTGAAAGCCCAAGCAGGGTGATGGCTTTGCCAAGTGTTACGCCTTTGTTGCATGTCAGGGGTTCCCGATTTCGACCTGGCGCCTCAGCCAGTCAGGAAAGAACAGGGTTGTTGTCAGCTCTGGTGCCATTGTGTTGATGGAAGAAGGCTCGCCATATGGACATTGGAGTGATCCTTGCTACGCTTCAAAGGAATTGAATATTTTCACAATGATTGCCGCCTATCAGGCTTTTTGGACCCGTGCCTTTGATTTTTCCGGCCGTTCGACTAGGGCTGCATTCTGGTACGCGATTCTCGACAACTTCATTGTCACTGTTGTATTGTCCCTGATTGCTGCTAAGGCATCGATTTTTGGGGCGATCACCACTCTCTATACGCTCGCTACGATCATTCCCAGTATTTCGATTGTGATCCGCCGCCTGCGCGATGCTGGTAAGGATTGGCCATGGATTTTTATTGGCCTCGTTCCTGTGATTGGCGCGATCTGGCTGCTTGTCTTATACTGCCAGCCCTCTATCCCTGCTTGATTGACTTTGGCTTGAATCGAATCTTTTGGGCTTGACTTAAGACAGGTGCCATTGGCAACTCATCGGTTCTCTGGCGAGTTGTTAATGGTTTTTTTGTTTGATTACCTTGAGCACGAGGTGGCGATGTAACTAAGTGTTTATGGTGTTTGCCTCGGTTGCTACGGAAAACAAGAATGGGTAATTTGCCCAAGCAAGGATAGATAGGCGCAGGTCAATGATTGGCCTGGCGTCTGATCAGTCTTTGTATTTTTAGGGGTAGGGCATTGTTTTGGCGAGGCGAATGCTGGGATTCATCTGCATTGCCCCGAAAAATGTGCTATCAAAGCAAGGCTTCGTTGGTTGCCATGATTGCATTTAATGCCTTGATGTTAGCCGTCCAATCAAATGCTTGAATGCGCTTTAGGGACGCTTTCGCCATCGCGGCCATCTTTTCGCGATCATTATTAAGATGGACAAGGGCATTCGCTAAGGCTACTGGCGAGTTGGGGGCAATGACAAGACCTGTCTTGCCATCCTGAACGAGAAAACCAATTCCACCAACATTTGTTCCAACCACCGGCCGGCCGCAGGCCATCGCCTCAAGAACGACCGTGGGTAGGGCTTCATCGCGTGATGGCACAACAACCAGGTGACAGTCTGTATAGTGCCTGGCCAGTTGATTTCGAGGCTGGGATTGAAGCGTTTTTACAAACGCATTGAGGCCATTCTGTCTAACGATGCTCTCTATAAATTCATAGTCTTTGGGCCTGCCAATGCCAATAATGGTAAGAAAAATGTTGATGTCTTGTTGCCGCAACAGGCTCACAGACTCCAGTAGAATGTCTACCCCTTTGACCGGATTCAGTCTGCCTATGAATAGCAATCTCATGGGATGGGCTTTCCAGTGTTCGACCTCCGGTAAGACAGGGTGAGTCAGTCCTATTTCGCTGGGAGCAATGCCATTTGGAATCAGAATGATTTTGTCTCTGGATACCCCATGGGCTTGGATTCGTTCGGCCATCACAGGTGAAAGGGCCACATTCATGGCTGCTAAGTTGTGGGCCTTTCGCGTGGTTAGGCGATAGAGCCATGTGATGGCGGGGTCATAGCTGTGGGGCGGACGATGAAAGATATCCCCATGGCTTACCATGATCAACTTCACGCGGTGACCAAAACACCAGCCCACAGCCACTGCGATTGGATGGCTATGGCAAATCACGGATAGCAGTTTTTTGGGCTGCTCATTGATGGCATGGGCAGTTGCCTTGATAGCAATGATGATCCAGATCAGCTGCCTTGGTAGATGGGCAAAGCGACGCAAGATTAGCAGTTTTGGCGATTGCAAATTTGTTACATGGAGGCGGCCACCATTGGCTTTAATCTGTTGTTGCTTCTCCAGGCTTAACCCATCGCTAACTAGGTAGACTGGTTGATAGTTGCATAGGCCAATGGCTTGTTGCCAGGCAACGTTTGCAACAGCCCCTTCCTCCGCCAGTCCCTCGCAAATAATAATGACTGTCAAGTTGTGACCTCGTCTGTTCGTGATCGGTGTTGAGGTTTGCGGACGCTGCTCACGGTTCTAGTGGATTATCTGTTTTTCATCACTGCATTGTTTCGAGTGATTAGAAGCGAGCTGTGCGGAAATTTCCCCCCTCCCAGGTCAGTGTTAGGGCGGCAGCGCGACCACCATTATCGGTATTGGCAAGATTGATCCCTGAAACCGTGACCATCAATGGAGTCTGGCGCAGCGGCACAACCGAGAGCCCAGCATTGACACCGCGTCCCGCTTCTCCGGCACGACCAGCGCCGGCCTGAACAACTATCCCTTGGAACGCGCCATGGATCAAGCCAGACAGTGGGCAAGCCTGTCATCGATGAAGTTGATGATGAATGGATAAAGGCCAGAGGGATTAACTGCGGCCTTGGTGCCAATGTCTAAAGGAATAAATAGCAGATCTGATTACACTGCGACAGATTAAGTGCAGGCCTGCGGCACTATGTGGCAAGGGATGGATGCGTCATGGACAGGCAAGAGAGCAGGCCTAGGCCACGATGGCGTGACCCTCTTCCATGCTCCAGGTCGAGTGGGAGTCGGTTGTTGTGTTCAAGGGGTAGCTCTCAAAGGGTTTTGGCTCAGTGTGATAGCTCGAGAACGCCCAGGGCTACAAAAAGCGACACCCCAGAAGCGTGCTCACTTCTGGAGAAGTAGCCTCCAGTCGAGAAGGCTGCCTTCTGCAATCGTGCCTTCAGCGCTAGCGCAAGCCCCGTCTAGTGGGTCCCAATCCATTAGTGGTCTAAAATCGGCAGATCGAGGTCACAACAAAGGCGTAGACCAAAAGCGCTATAGATCAGTATCAGCTTGCTCTCGTCAAATGCCCTGCCTGGGTGCTCCAGGGTGCACCCAACCCTCTGCCGAAGGTACCCCAAATACAAGAAAACCCAGGCTAGGCCTGGGATCTTTGAATGGAGCCAAGCGGATTCGAACCGCTGACCCCCTGCATGCCATGCAGGTGCTCTACCAGCTGAGCTATGGCCCCATTGGTGCGTTAGGCGGCCCGAATCCTGGTGATCCGGTGGAGCTCGGAAGCCCTGGCTTATCGCTTAGAAAGCTTACACCGCAGCGGGTCCAGCCCCTCAGACCTGGCGCCACACCGCCACAAGCTTGCCCTGGACGGTGACCTGCTCCGCATCCACCAGGATCGGCGCGTAGTTGGGGTTGGCGGCCTCTAGGCGCACCTGGGCTCCCTGACGATGGAAATGCTTGAGCGTGGTGCCGCTGCCTGGCACCAGGGCGCTGACGATCGTGCCCTCCTTGAGCCGCAGGGGATCGACCACGGGCTCGAGTAGCACCACATCACCATCGGCGATGTGGGAGTCAACCATCGAATCTCCATTCACGGTGAGGGCAAATAGGCCGCGGGTTTCCAGCACCGGGGCCAGGTCCAGCCGCTCCTGCACGTCGTCGAAGGTTTCGATCAGGCCCCCGGCTGCCACGGCTCCGAGCAGGGGGATGCCCGCTGCAGGGCCGCCGAGGAGCTGCAGGGTGCGGGCCTGGCCTTCCTGCCAGGTGAGCCAGCCCTTTTGTTGCAGGTGCCGCAGCCGGCTCTGCACCGGGGCCGGCGACCGCAGTCCCATGGCCTCCATCATCTGGCGAATCGAGGGGCTGTGGCGATGGCTGCTGATGTAGTCCGCCAGCCAGTCGTATAGCTCCTGCTGGGCGGGGGTGAGCTCGTCTGCTTCTGAGCCCAAACCAGAGCTGAGGCCAGAGCCCAGACCAGGCCCAGGGCTACTGATGCCCAGGGCTGGACGGATTGGGCCGGCCTTGGGGCCGCTGTTGGAGCCGCTGGCGCGGGGGGACCTGGCTATCACCGGCAATACGGATGAACCACTGCCCTATTGATGTCATGGCGCCGGCCATTTGTCCAGTCCCTGGACCAAGCCGTTTCGTCCTGGCTGGCTCTAGTTAGGCCAAGGGCTTAGGCGCCAAGCAGGGCGGCCAGCAGGGCCTGCTGGGCATGCAGGCGATTCTCGGCCTGGTCAAATACCCGACTGGCCGTGCCTTCGATCGCGCCGGCGCTGATCTCTTCGCCCCGGTGGGCCGGCAGGCAGTGCAGCACGATCGCCCGGGGATCCGCCTCCGCCACCAGCTCCTCGTTGAGGCACCAGCCGTCGAAGGCCTGCTGTCGTGCCGCCTTTTCCTCCTCCTGCCCCATCGAGGCCCAGACGTCGGTCGTGACGACGTCGGCGCCGGCCACCGCTTCCTGCGGATCGCGCACCACGCGAATGTTGGACAGGCCGGCCGTGCGCTGCAGCGTGGCGTCATCGG
>CAINZT010000096.1 GCA_903855705.1 uncultured Synechococcus sp. | reverse complement strand
GCAGCCTGGCCCGTTGTCGGCATCTGGTTCACCGCCCTCGGCGTGAGCACGATGGCCTTCAACCTCAACGGCTTCAACTTCAACCAGTCGATCCTGGATTCCCAGGGTCGGGTGCTGAACACCTGGGCCGATGTGCTCAACCGCGCTGGCCTGGGCATGGAAGTGATGCACGAGCGCAACGCTCACAACTTCCCCCTCGACCTCGCCGCTGCCCAGTCCACCCCCGTGGCCCTGACCGCACCTGCGATCGGTTGATCCAACCTTCTCCTGGCCAAAGGCCTTGAGTGGATCGAAAGCCCCCTCTGCAAAGAGGGGGCTTTTTCATGCTTTGCCCTTGCTCAGGCGTCCTTGGCTTGGAACGTTTCTGGAGCTGGGGCTGGCAAACACCACAGGGCCAAACCGCCACCGCGACCCCGGGCTGCCAGCCACTGCCGGGCGCTAGGGCCCTCCCCGTCCGCTGTTGTGCCCCCTGCGATCAGGGCAAAGAAGGGGAGCTTGGCCGTTTCCGGTTTGGCCAGGGGCCGATCAAGCAAGTTGAGCGAGCCCAGCTGCAACTGCACCCGTTCAAACCAGAAGACCAACAGGGGGCGGCGACCCTTGAGCTGGGCCTGGCCGGTGAACTGGAGGCTGAGGGCGCCGAGGCTGACGCGATTGATCAGCTGCAGTTGGTCAGGGCTTGGGCCCGCTTCGATCCTTAATTGGGCCGCCAGGGCCCTCAACAGCCAGGAGCTGGCGGTGGCGGGCTGGTTCTGGCCCTTGGGCCAGGTCTGCTCCAGCTGCCAGTGGCCAAGCAACCGTTCGCTGTCCAGGCCGGTGCCCAGGTAGCGGCAGCGCCGTTCCAGCTCCAGCAGGGCCTCGGCGTCTGGCAAAAGCGATTGTTGGGGCTCAGGGGCGTGTTCCATTCCCCCAGCATGCAGACCTGAAGCCAAGACTGACCAGGGACTTTGTGCTGGAGCTGGCTGGGCCGGTGATCCCGCCACCAGGGGCCCGATGGGCTAGGGCCTGCCCCTCGATTGGCCCTAGCCCCCTCGGGAGGATCGGCAGATCTGCCTCGGATTGACTGCCCACTAAAAAGCCCAGGCCCCTTGGACAGGGAGCCTGGGCAGGCTGGGGAAGCGGGGGCAAGGGGGCTGCTTGGGGCCTTCTTAGCCAGGCTCAGCCGAGTACGGGGGCAAAGGCCAGCAGACCGCCCGCCAGGGCCAGACCGAGGGCCAGCCGCTGGCTCCAGATCGCCGCTTGCTGGCGCAACACCAGATAGCTGCCACCGGCCACCAGGGTCGAGGCGGCAAGGGCCCCGAGCCACCAGCTGCTGGCGCCGATGTCGGCGGGAACTTCATGGCCGTGGAGCATGGCGTGGATGGCCACAGCCGTTGCAATCACGCTGCCGGCCAGTCCCAGATCCACGTTGTCGCTGGTGTTGGCGCTGGTGCTGCTCTGGTTGCGCAGCACCAGGGCGGCTACGGCCGAGATCGCCAGGGCGGCCAGCACTTCCGCTGCGGGCAGTCCGCCGCCGAGGGCGCCGTAAACCCCACCGGCCAGGGCGCCGCCTAGGCCCCAGATCAGCAGTTGGGCGGAGAGGCTGGCGGCAGCGGCGCCAACGCCGAGCAGCAGCAATAGGTGGTCGCTGCCCAGCAGGGGATGGAGGAAGCCGCTGCCCAGGCCACCACCAGCGATGCCATGGGCAGCGGCCGGTTGGCCGGAGACGACCACCGCCAAGGCGGCAATGGCCACCATGGGGGCCAAGCCTCGGACCGGGAAAAGGCTGGTGCGGGCGCTCTTGCGGAGTGGGGCGTTCATCGACGATCCCGGTCCACGCCGGGGTTGAGGGGAGTTGGAGCGGCGAGCGTTCTGGCTGGAGGCAATGCCCCTTCACAGCTGCGGGACAGCGCCGGAATCGCACCGGACTTTCCTCGTTGCCTTTCCAGGATGGACCTGAAAAACCGTTCTTCTGCAGTCTGCCTGGGTTTTGGGCCTGTGGCCGTACTTGATGAACATTGCCGAGGCCCCGGTCATGCTTCCGGCACCGCATCAAGCTGGCTCGTTCTGCATGGGACCCAAGGCTGCTTAACGCTGCCCAGGCGAAGCGCCCCCAGCTGATGGGCTGAAGGATGCTCCTGATCACCAAGGCATTGGGATCGGCTTGGGCTTGACCACCAAGGCCCTGCTTTGGCCTCGATCGTTCGCTGGGCGGTTGTTCAGATGTTCCCTAAGCCAGCTGGCGCTGAACAGAGTCCCGCTGCAGGTTTGTCAACAACCCAGCCAACCCTGGGGTGATCCAGCAAAGCGAGAGTAGAGATCGGTGGCCTGAGTGATTGAATGCAACCAGCAATAAGTCAATCCAAAAGGATTGGACTGGTTTCAATCTAAAATTCTTGCCTGGTTAAAAAGCCGGTGACTGGATTTGAACCTGCGACCTACTGATTACGAATCAGTTGCTCTACCACTGAGCTACACCGGCATCTCCAGCAAATTAGCATTCGGGCTGAACCTCCGGTCCTTGCATGGCTCCCCGATCGTCTGAGCCCCTGGATCCGGTCCTGCGGGCCAAATTGCTGCAGGAAGCACGCACCCCTTGGCGGGGGCTTCGGCGAGCCCTCTGGCTGGCCCTGACGGCTTCAGCCGCCATTGGCCTGGCCACCATGGCGATGCGTGCCTCCGCTGGCGGGGAGCTGCCCGGCTCAGGCCTGTTGATTCAGGTCGCTGCCCTGGCCATCTTCGGGGGGCTGCTGGTCGTCGATCGCCAGCGGGACGGCAGCAGCCCCGTCTCCGGGGACAGCGATCGGGGCTGAAGGGCTTGTCTTAGGCGCCCTGTCGGATTCGCTCAGCTGGGCTGAGGAGGGGCTGGGTTCGGCTTCAGGGGCGGCTTCGGCTAGCCCGAGTGCTGGCACTGAGGGTGGCTCTGGTGTGGGTGAGGAAGGCGCAGCGGATCGGGCGTTGGGATCCGGCTGATCAGGGGCTGGGGTCGGTGCTGGGACTGGGGGTGTCTCTAGTTGTTGCGCTCGCGGGGCAGGCTGCTTGGCCGGCGCCGGACTAGTTAGGGCGGGTAGAAGCAGCAGGGGCAGCCCCAGGTTGAGCCGTTGGCCCTGGGCCTGGTCCAGATTGAGGGGTGCGGTGGCTTCGAGCAGGTCGGTTGGGCGCGTTAGCAACCAGATCGCTTGCACCAGCTGCTGCCATTGCCAAAGCATCAGGGCCAGCAGGGGGGCACAGACGAGCAACACCCCTAGGCGCGGCGTAACGGCTAGAGGTGAAAGGCTCCAGGCGATTCCGCCCTGGCGGTCGGCCCACCAGACCAACGCCAGCAGTGGCAGGGTGCCTGCCGCTGCCACCAGCCGCAGGCCCAGGCTGGCTTGTAGGGCACTGAGGCGCAGTTGCCGCTCGCGCCGGCCCCGCAGGGGCACCTGCAGCAGGAGCAACGACCAGAGATCCGGCGGCAGGCGCCAGAACAGAACCGCCGGCAGCAAGGCCCCCAGACCCCAGCAGAACAGGCGCTCCACCAGGGGAAAAGGACCAGGATCGCCCCCGGCCAGCAGGAGCAACAGGCCCAGAGCCTCCAGGGGCCAGGCCGCCAGGCCCAGCAACTGGAGCCAGAGGAGGGGTTCCCTGAAGGGTTCCCTCAGGGCTTCCCTACTGGAGGAGTCGCCCCGGAGGCTGGTCACGCTTAGGTGCTGAGGGTGCGTCGCTGGGTGACCAGCTTGTAGGCCTCGACCCGGTCGCCTTCCTTCCAGTTGGCGAAGCGATCGCAGCCGATGCCGCATTCGAAGCCGGTGGCCACTTCCTTGACGTCGTCCTTGTTGCGACGCAGGGAATCGAGATCGCCTTCGAACACCTTCTCCTTGCCGCGATTCACCCGCACCTTGCAGTTGCGCTGCAATTTGCCATTGGTGACATAGCAGCCGGCCACGGCGCTCTTGCCGATGTTGAAGATCGCCCGCACTTCGGCTTCGCCCAGGATCTCCTCGACCAGCTCCGGCTCCAGCAGGCCTTCCATGGCCATTTGGATGTCTTCCAGAAGCTTGTAGATGACGTCGTAGTCGCGCACATCGACGCCGGTCGCGTCGGCGGCCCGCCGGGCTCCAGACGCCATCGAGGTGTTGAAGCCCACCACCACGGCGCCCGATGCTGCGGCCAGATCCACGTCGGTTTCGGTGATCTCTCCGGGGGCGGAGAGCAGCACCCGCACCTGCACCTCGTCCTGGGGCAGTTGTTCGAGGGCGCCGAGGATGGCCTCGACGCTGCCCTGCACATCCGCCTTGAGGATCAGGTTGAGCTCCTTGAGTTGGCCTTCGCTGGCCTGGCCTGACATCGACGCCAGGGAGACCCGGCGTGAGGCCATCTGTTGGGCCAGGCGGGTGGCGCGGGCCTCAGTGGCCCGATCGCCCACCACGGCCCGGGCGGTTTTCTCGTCGGGGTAGACCTCGAATTCATCACCGGCGGTGGGCACTTCGCTAAAGCCCAGGGCTTCCACGGCGCAGGAGGGTCCGGACTCCTTCACCCGTTTGCCGGTGTCGTCCATCATCGCCTTGACCTTGCCAAGCACGTGGCCGGCGGCCACCACATCGCCAGCCCGCAGGGTGCCGTTCTGGATCAACAGCGTGGCCACCGGACCCTTGGCCTTGTCGAGGTGGGCTTCGATCACGGTGCCCTTGGCCATGCGACCGGGGTTGGCCTGTAGATCCTCCACTTCGGTGACCAGCAGGATCATCTCCAGCAACTTGTCGATGTTGAGCCCCTTAACGGCACTCACTGGCACCATCACCACATCGCCGCCCCAGTCTTCGGCCACCAGGCCTTGTCCAGAGAGTTCCTGTTTGACCCGTTCGGCGGAAGCGCCTTCCTTGTCGATCTTGTTGATCGCCACCACGATCGGCACCTCGGCGGCGCGGGCGTGGCTGATCGCCTCCAGGGTCTGGGGCCGCACGCCGTCATCGGCGGCCACCACCAGCACGGCCACGTCGGTGACCTTGGTGCCCCGGGCCCGCATGGCGGTGAACGCCTCGTGGCCCGGGGTGTCGAGGAAGGTGATCTTGCGGATATCGCCGGCGTGGGGGATTTCCACCTGGTAGGCGCCGATGTGCTGGGTGATGCCCCCGGCTTCACCAGCGGCTACCCGGGTTTTGCGGATCGCATCGAGCAGGCTGGTTTTGCCGTGGTCGACGTGGCCCATCACGGTCACCACCGGCGGGCGACGGATCAGGTGAGCCAAGTCGCTCTCCTCGATCATCTCGACGGTCTTCTTGGCCGCTTCCTGGACGTCGTCCTCGAGCACGGGCACGCCGAACTCATTGGACACGGTCTCGATCGTGGAAAGATCGAGGGTTTGGGTGACCGTGGCAATGATCCCCTTAAAGAAGAGGCTCTTGATGATCTCGGAGCTCTCCACACCCAGCCGGTCGGCCAGCTCCTGCACCGTGAGGTTGCCCTCAGGAACGATCAACATGTCGGGGCGCACCTGCTTGGCCTCGCGGGAGGCGCGCAGCTCCATGGCGCGGCGGCGCTGGCGCTGGCGGGTGGTTTCCTTCTTGCGCTTGCGCATGGCCGCCGTCGGCTTGGCGGCTGGGACAGGGCCCCGCTTTGGCTTCATCGGCCGCGCCAGGCTGGCCTGAAGCACCAAGGCTTCCTGTTCGCCGGCGAAACCGCCGGTTTCGGCTGTTAGCGCATCATCGTTTTCGCCGATGATGTGCACCTTTTGGCGCTGCTTCTGGGGCGAGCGGCTGCGCAGGGCTTCCAGCTTGGCGCTGTCATCCCAGTCGGGACGGCGGGCTTTGGTGCTGCCGGGGGGTTGGGGTGTGCGGAAGCCGGGTCGCCGTGGTGCCGAGGGGGGCGTGGCGGTGGGCCGCACCGGGGCATCGGCGGTGCCACCAGCTTCCGTCGGGCCGCCGGGGCGGCGGGGCGGAGCTGCCATGGGACGGGCACCCGGTTTCTGGAGCTGCATCAGCTCGCCCGGGGCCACGGGTTTGCGCATGCCTTGGGGCATACCGGGGCGGCCAGGGGCCGCCGGGCGGTTGCCACCGGCGCCAGCGGGGCCAGCCGCGTCGCGGCGAATTGGTTTACCAACCAGTTCGAGGGGGGTGCCCTCGGGACGACTCGGCGGACTGCCCGGTTTGCCGGGCTGACCTGGGCGGATGGGGGCCCCGGCACGGATCGGCGGCGCAGCGCCAGGCCGGACAGATGCTCCGGGGCTGGGGCGCTGGCTCAAGGAGGGGCGGCCCGATGGGGGCGCCGGGCGGCTGCCGCCGGGGCCGGCCTGGACCGGTTGGGCCGGCTGGCCCGGTTGGGGACGTCCCACAAGCTGGGGTTTGGCCGCCCCACCGTTGGGCCGGGTGACCGGGGTGGTGGGCCGTTGGGGCTGGGCGGCAGGCCGGGCCGGAGGGCCGCTGGGCCTGGGCGCTGGTGCCGCAGAGCCTGGTGGCGTCGGCCTAGGGCTAGTGGCCGGGCGGGGGGCTGGTGTCTCGGTTTTGCGGGGCGTGGGCGCAGGACTCCGGCTGACGAGGGTCTGGGCCGGGGGTTGGCCGGACCGGGCCGGTCCGGGACGGCCCACTGGTGCTGCCGCGGGGGCCCCAGGAGCGGCGGGCTTGGTGGCGATCACGGTGGGCTTTGCCGGGCCCGCAGGCTTGGCGGCCATGGGCGCTGGCTTGGTCGCCACCACAGCCGGCTTCGAGGCCACCACAGCCGGTTTGCTGGGGACCACGGCCGGTTTGGTGGCAACAACCACAGGCTTGGCCGGTGCGGCTGGCTTGGCGGCTATGGCCGGTTTGGTCGCCACCACCTCGGGCTTCGCTACCGGCGGCTGGGGGGATGCGGGGGCCGCGGGCGCCGACGCCCTGGGCTGGGCAGCCGCCGCTGGCCTGGCCGGAGCCGAAACGGGCCTGGCCGGAGCCGAAACGGGCCTGGCCGGAGCCGAAACCGTGGACGCCACCGGGCTCTCGGACGCCTTCGGCGGAGCTGCTGGCCTGGGGGGTGCCACCGGTGCCTTCAGAGGTGCCACCGGAGTGCTTGCAGCGGCTGGGGCGGCTGCCTGGGGCGCTGCAGAACTGTCGCTAGTCGGGGCTTTCTTCAACGAAAGGATGGCCTTAGGGGGTTCGCTGGGCGTGACTGGGCCCTGAGCAGCAGACTTGCCATTGCCCTTGATCAGGCCGCGGATCGCAGCGGCCTCGTCGTCGCTGATCGAGCTGCTGTGGCTCTTGACAGCAATCGACAGCTTGTCGGCGGCTTCGAGCACGTCCTTATTCTCCAGGCCCAGGTCCCTGGACAGCTCGTAAATCCGGACTTTGCCGCTGCTGGTCATTCAGGTCTCCAATCGGTCGGGGCAACGGGTGCCGCCGGGTCCTACGCGCGGTAAGACCACTATTCATCTTGCCTCAGAGCCCGAAGGGCTGGCAGGGGGCAGCCGACCTTCCAAGGCGGCGTAGATGGAATCTGCAACCTGGCAGCGCAGGGCCCGTTGCAGTTTGCGGCGGCGTTTGGCTTCGCTCAGGCAATCCTGGCGCGGACAGAGGTAGGCCGAACGGCCCATCCCCGCATCAAGGGCGAGGCTTCCATCTTGAAGGCGGATCACCCGGAGGAGCTGCTGACGATCCAGCAGCTCCCGGCAAGTGACACAGCGCCTCAGGACGGGCTTGCCGTTCACCGGGTCCCCGCCAGGTCAGGGGCCCCGTCCTCAGCAGCGAGATCGGTTTCGGGTCCTGCGTCGTTTTCAGCTTCGTCGCCAGGGGACTCTTCAGCGATTTCGCCGTCGATCTGGGCCCCGTCGCTCTCGGCTTCGGTGCGCTCGAGGGCCGCATCGGCGCCGGTTTGGTCGCCAGAACCTTGATAGGTGTAGCCATCGCCGGTGTACTCCTCGTCGTCCTCCGGCAGGGGGTAGAGCTCGCGCAGGCGGGCATCCTCCTCGGCGCGGGCGGCCTGCTCCACGGCCAGGCGGGCTTCGGCTTCGGCCTGCAGGGCCTCATCTTCCTGGCGCAACGCGATCAGTTCGGCCACCTTCTCGTCTTCGGTTGCCTGGTCGTATTCGCTGCTGTTCTTGATGTCCAGCTTCCAACCGGTCAGCCGGGCTGCCAGCCGCACGTTCTGGCCTTCGCGGCCAATCGCCAGGCTGAGCTGGTCGGGGGGGACTAACACATGGGCGTGCTGACCCTCGGGATCCACCAGCCGCACCATGTCGACCCGGGCGGGGCTGAGGGAATTGGCGATATACATGCCGGGATCGGGGGACCAGCGGATCACGTCGATTTTTTCGCCGCGCAGTTCATTCACCACCTGCTGGATGCGGGAGCCCCGGGCGCCGATGCAGGCGCCCACCGGATCTACCTCCCGCTCGACGCTGTCGACCGCCACCTTGGTGCGGGGGCCGACCGAGCGGGAGGGGGGATTGGCTTCTCGGGCTACGGCCACGATCCGCACCGAGCCTTCCTGGATTTCGGGAACTTCGTTCTCGAACAGATACACCACGAGGCCGGCATTGGAGCGGGAAATGAATAGTTGGGGGCCGCGCCGAGCGACTTCGCTCACCTCCTTGAGGAACACCTTGAAGGTGGCGTTCGCCCGGTAGTTGTCGTTGGGAAGCTGGTCGCGGCGGGGCAGTTCCGCTTCTACTTCCGGGCGGCCTAGGCCGGAGCTCACCCCCATGATCACCGACTGGCGCTCGAAGCGGATCACCCGGGCGGTGAGAACCGGATCCTCCAAATCGGCGAACTCCTCCTGGATCATGCGGCGCTGCTGGTCGCGCAGTTTCTGGGCCAGCACCTGCTTGGTGGTGGAGGCGGCCATGCGGCCGAAGTCGTCTTTCTCGGGGGTGACATCGAGCACAACCGTGTCACCCACCTGGGCATCTTCTGCCACCTGCTGCACTTCGGCCAGGGCAATCTGGTGGTCGTCGCTTTCGACCTCTTCGACAATAATCTTGCTGGCCAGCACGCGATAGCCCTCTTCATCGAGGTCGAGGGCCACATCAAAGTTGCTGAAGTAATCCTCTTCAAAGGGATCTTCGCTGATGCCCAGATAGAGGGTGCGCCGGTAGCGTTCGTAGCCCTTGAGCAGGGCCTCGCGCAGGGCTGCCTCCACCACCTGGGGGGGCAGCTTCTTCTCTTCGCTGATGTCCTCGATCAGATTGGTCAGGCCGGGGAGAAGAACCAGTGCCATTGGTCAGTTGCGCGGGGAAAAGGGATTGGGAAGGCTTAAAGAGTGAGGGGAAGGGCGCCGGCTGGCTGGCGGCCCTCAGTCTTCGGAGGGGGTGATCAGGCGAACGCTGAGCACTTCGGATCGGGGGATGCGGATGGTGCGCCCCTTGACGTTGAGGTGCAGGTGGTCGTCATCGCGCTCCAGCAGGAGCCCCTCCCGCTGGCTTTCGACGCCCTCGGCATCGCGCCTGTGGACTTCGATCGGGAAGCCGCGAAAACTGCGGAAATCCCGCTCATCCTGCAGCAGCTCACTGACGCCCGGGCTGCTGATTTCAAGCACGTAGGCCTGATCGAGCAGGCCGCTGGCCTCGATCGCATCGCCGATCGGACCGCTGCAGCTGGCACAGTCATCCAGGCTGACATCGCCACCGTCGGCCCGGCGCAGCTGAATCACCAGGGTCATGGGGATGCGCTGGCGCAGCAGCTGGCCGCCCCAGAGTTGAAAGCCTAGGGAGGCCGCCGCCTGGCGAGCCAGGTTGTCCAACTCTGGGGGAAGGGTTTCGGCCAAGGCCAAGACAGGGGCTGCAGGAGACGGGCAGCCCGTCCGGCATCTGCAGTGATCTGCCCTATCCACCCCCGATCCCCCAGCGACACAAGGGCTTGGGGATGTCCCTAGCCCAAGGGCCAAGGGAAGGATGTGGAACGGTGATGCCCGCCGGGCACCCCATCAACCTACGTGATGGCAGGGGACCCTAAAGGGGCCCACCGGGGTTGATGGCACCAAGATCCACGGCAGGGGGTTCGGCGTAGTAATCACTGCTTTGCACTTCGCCGCGCAGGCTGGGGTCCTGGTTAATGCAGCGGGAAAGCTGGTCGTCGCTGCGCAGGAACTGACAGACCCGCGCCCAGAGCTTGGCCCGGCTGGCCGGGCCCCCTTGGCTGAAATGGACCAGGTCCTTGCCGCCGGCCATCCCCTGGATTTCAACCTGGCAGAGGTTGCACCGCACGCGGGTGCCAGGGGGGACGGCTGCCATGGCAGGGGATTCGGGATGGCAAAACTTAGGCCTGCCGGGCACCTTCTGAACGGGTTGCGATGTGGTTTGTAGGCGGCGGGCCGGCCACTCTTTCAAGGCCCTCGATAGCCTGCAGCTTCTTCTTTCGGCCCGCCGTGCCCCCTTTCAGGCGCCTGATCCTGCCCAGGGCGCTGGCTGGCCTGCTGAGCGTCCTGGTGGCGTTGCTGGTGCTGGCCTGTCCCGTCGGCGCCGCCGCCTGGGCCCTCGAGCCAGGCCCCTTAGCCGATTCAGGCGCTCCGCCTAGGGCTGGCGCAGCCCCCCTGGCCGCTGTTCCGGCGGCCACCGAGGCGGCCCAGCCCCCGCTGGCCAAGCCCCGCAGTTTTGTCGCAGAAGCGGTCCAGCGGGTGGCGGCCTCGGTGGTGCGGATCGACACGGAGCGCAACGTGCCCCCTGGGGGTCTGGATCCGGCCTTCAGCGACCCCCTGCTGCGGGAGCTGTTTGGCGATCCCTCCTCCCGATCGCGGGAGCGGGGCCAGGGATCCGGCGTCGTGATTGATCGCCAGGGGCTGGTGCTCACCAATGCCCATGTGGTCGATGGCGTTGACCGGGTCGAAGTGACCCTGGCCGATGGCCAGCAGGTGGATGGCAGCGTGCTGGGTACGGATCCGGTCACGGACCTGGCTGTGGTGCGGATCGAGTCCCTGGCCGCGCTGCGGGCCGCCCCCCTCGGCGATTCCGAAGCCCTTGAGGTGGGCGACTGGGCCATTGCTCTAGGCACCCCCTACGGCCTGGAGCGCACCGTCACCTTGGGCATCGTCAGCAGCCTGCACCGCAACATCAACAGCCTGGGCTTTTCCGATAAGCGCCTGGAGCTGATCCAGACCGATGCGGCGATCAATCCCGGCAACTCGGGAGGCCCCTTGATCAATGGGGCCGGCGAGGTGGTGGGGATCAACACCCTGGTGAGGTCCGGGCCGGGGGCGGGCCTGGGCTTCGCCATCCCGATCAACTTGGCCAAGGAGGTGGCCGGCCAGCTCGGCCGCGGCACCAAGGTGGTCCATCCCTACTTGGGGGTTCAGCTGGTGCCGCTCACGGCCCGCCTAGCCAGGGAGCACAACCGCGACCCCAATGCCCTGGTCACCCTGCCCGAGCGCGATGGCGCCCTGATTCAGACCGTGCTGCCCGATAGCCCGGCCCAGCGGGCGGGCCTGCGTCGCGGCGATCTGGTCGTGGCCGCCGCCGACCAGGCCGTGGCCGATCCGGCCCGGTTGTTGCGCTTGGTGGAGGCCTCCCACATCGGCGAATCCCTGCCGATCACGGTGTTGCGCGGCGATCGGGAGCTGCGGCTGACGATTAGGCCGGAGGCCCTGCCCGCCACCAGCTGATCCCTGGGCCCTCTCCCTAGGCCGGCCCGCCCGGAGTGCAACCTGGGCGCTTGCTACGGTCACGGGCCTTTCGGACCCCGGTGATGGCTGATCTGCAGGACCGCATGAAGCAGGCCGTGGCGGAGGCGGCGGTTCAGCAGATCCGCGACGGCATGGTGGTGGGCCTGGGCTCCGGTTCCACGGCCGCCCTGATGATCCAGGGCCTGGGCGCCAAGCTCCAAAGCGGTGAGCTCAAGGACATCACGGGCGTCACCACCTCCTTCCAGGGGGAAGTGCTGGCGGCCGAACTAGGCATTCCGCTCAAAAGCCTCAATGCGATCTCCCGCATTGATCTGGCCATTGATGGGGCCGATGAGGTCGACCCCGATTTCCAGCTGATCAAGGGCGGCGGCGCCTGCCACGTTCAGGAAAAGCTGGTGGCCCGGCGCGCCGATCGCTTCGTGGTGGTGGTGGATGCCAGCAAGCTGGTGGAGCGCCTCAACCTGGGCTTCCTGCTGCCCGTAGAGGTGCTGCCCGGAGCCTGGCGCCAGGTGCAAGCTGAGTTGGGCGAGCTCGGCGGCGATGCCCAGCTGCGCATGGCCGTGCGCAAGGCCGGCCCGGTGGTCACCGACCAGGGCAACCTGGTGCTGGACGTGCGTTTTGGCGGCGGCATCGCCGATCCGGTGGGCCTGGAGCAGGCGATCAACAACCTGCCCGGCGTGCTGGAGAACGGCCTGTTCGTCAACATCACCGACCAGGTGCTGGTGGGCGATGTGGTCGATGGGGTTCCCGGCGTGCGGGAGCTGGTGCGCCGCTGAAGGCGCACCCCAGTCACTCTGAAACCCCTGGGCCTGGCAGCTGGCCTCAGCCCTCCAGCCGCAGCCGCACCGATTGGGCGTGGCTGTGCAGCCCTTCGCTGTCCGCCAGGGTGACCACGGCAGGACCGGTGGCCTCGAGGGCCTGGCGGTTGAAGTGGATCAGGCTGGTGTGGCGCAGGAAGGTCTCCACCCCCAGGGCACTGGCAAAACGGGCCGTGCCCGAGGTGGGCAGAGTGTGGTTGGGGCCGGCCAGATAGTCGCCCACCGCTTCCGGGCTCCAGGCGCCCAGGAAGATCGCCCCGGCGTGTTCGATGCGCTCGGCCAGGGGTTCGGGCTGTTCCACCAGCAGTTCCAGGTGTTCGGGGGCAAAGCGGTCGCTTAAGGCCGCAGCCGCCTCCAGGTTTGGACAGACCACCACGAGGCCCCAGGCATTGAGGGCGGCCAGGGTGATGGCGGCGCGGGGATGGTGGGCCAGCTGGGCTTCGAGCGCGGCCGGGAGGGCGGCCGCCAGCTCCTCGCTGGTGGTGAGCAGGATGGCGGCCGCCAGGGGATCGTGTTCCGCCTGGGCCAGCAGGTCGGCGGCCACCTGGTCGGCCCGGGCGCTGTGGTCGGCGATCACCAGAACCTCGCTGGGGCCGGCGAGGGAATCGATCGCCACCCGCCCATACACCGCTTTTTTGGCCAGGGTCACGTAGAGGTTGCCGGGCCCGGTGATCACATCCACCCGGGGAATCGTGGCCGTGCCGTAGGCCAGGGCTCCAATTGCCTGGGCGCCACCGACCCGGTAGATCTCGTCCACCCCGGCCAGGTGGGCGGCCGCCAGCACCGTGGCATTCACCAAGCCATCGGGCCCGGGCGGGGTCACCATCACCAGCCGCTTCACGCCGGCCACCCGGGCCGGCACCGCATTCATCAGCACGGTGCTCGGGTAGGAGGCCCGGCCGCCGGGGATGTAGATGCCGGCGGTCTCCACGGGGCGCCAGCGCCGGCCCAGCCGTTCGCCATGGGGGCCGTACACCTCCAGATCGCTGGGGAGCTGGCGCTGGTGGAAGGCCAGGATGCGCCCGTGGGCCAGTTCCAGGGCCGCCTTGAGGCGGCTGTCGCACTGGTCCCAGGCGGCCTGGAGCTGCTGGACCGGGATGCGTAAAGGATCGGGCCGCACCCCATCGAAGCGCTCGCTGAGGTCGAGCAGGGCCTGATCCCCTTCGCTGCGCACCTGGGCCAGGATGGAGTCCACGGTTTTGACGGCCGCTTCCGCCTGGCCACTGTTGGTGCGATCGGCGATCTGGTCGAGTCGCCTGGCTGCAGCCTCAAGATCGCTGAGGACCTCCAGGTCCAGGGCGGCTGCCGTGGGAATGCTGCCGCTGGGGTGCAGGGAAGGGCTGGCGGCCACGGCGCAGGGTGGATTGAACAGGGTTTCAAGCTACGTCCAAGCCTTCTGGGATCGGGCTAGGGGGTAGGATCTTCGTTTGCTGATTCAGCGCAGAAACCGCCTGTGGCCAATAACAAGTCGTCGAAAAAGCGCATCGAGGTTGCCGAACGCAACCGCCTGCAGAACCGCACCTACAAGTCGGCAGTCCGCACCCTGATCAAGCGGTGCTTCACCGCCTGTACGGCCTTCAGCCAGGCCCCTGGCGATGCTGCCAAGGAAGCGGTTCAGGCCAGCCTGAACGCGGCCTTCAGCAAAATCGACAAAGCGGTGAAGGTTGGGGTGATGCATCGCAACACCGGTGCCCACCAAAAGTCCCGTCTCAGCACGGCTGTCAAGCAGGTGGTGGAGCCGGCTGGCGCCCCCCAGGCCTGATCCCATCCCTGACCCTGCCCCAAGGGCCCGACCGTGACCCAGGACCTCCCCGAGGCCATGGCCCAGGCGCCATCTTTGGCGGCTGATTCCAATGTCCAATCGGAGGCTGCTTCAACCCCCCAACTGGCGGCTGACCCCAGCCTCCAGCTGGGGGCTGAACCCAGCCTCCAGCTGGTTGACAGCCATTGCCACATCGTGTTCCGCAATTTCGAGGCGGATCTTGATGCGGTGGCCCAGCGTTGGCGTGATGCGGGGGTGGTGCGCTTGCTCCATGCCTGCGTCGAGCCATCAGAAATTGCGCCGATCCGGGCCCTGGCCGATCGCTTCCCCGAATTGCGCTATTCGGTAGGGGTTCACCCCCTCGATACGGAGCATTGGCACGACCAGACCGCCCAGCAGTTGCGCCAGGCGGCCCTGGACGACTACAGGGTCGTAGCCATCGGCGAACTGGGCCTGGATTTGTTTCGCCAGCAGAATCTCGAGCTCCAGCTGGCAGTGCTTAGGCCCCAGCTGGATCTGGCCTGGGAGCTGGATCTGCCGGTGATTATCCATTGCCGCGATGCGGCAGAGGCGATGCTGCAGGAACTGGGCCAGCGCCAGGCCCAGGGCCGATGCCCCCGGGGCGTGATGCATTGCTGGGGTGGAACCCCGGAGGAGATGGAGGGCTTCCTGGCCCTGGGGCTGTACATCAGCTTCAGCGGCACGGTCACCTTTGCCAAAGCGGAGGACACCCACGCCTGCGCCCGCCAGGTGCCGGCGGACCGCTATCTGGTCGAAACCGATTGCCCCTTCCTGGCACCGGTGCCCCGGCGGGGCAAGCGCAATGAGCCCGCCTACGTGGCCGCCGTCGCCGAGCGGGTGGCCGATCTTCGGGGCGAGAGCCTGGCCGCGGTTGCTGCCCAGAGCACCCGCAATGCCTCTGCTCTCTTCGGACCTGCCTTTGGCAGTGTATGATGTTTTATTGGTTTGCTGGTCAGTGCGGTCTCCTTCGTGTTGCTGCCTGTGCCTGGCACACCCCGATCCCCATCAGGTGCTTTGTCTTTGCGTTGGATTTCGACGTCGGCAGGGTTGATCCGAGCTCTGCCGGTCTGAGCGCAGGCGAGCCGTTCCCTCCGTGGATCGCCCGTTTCTGCGACAGCCAGCGTCGATGGCTTCGTTATTTCCTTCGCTGACGCTTTCCCGGTCAGCGTTTCCCCACCTTACAGTTCCTGCAGGTCAACGCATGAGCAGCGCGATCCAGGTCGCCAAGACCGTTACGTACCTCCCCGATTTGGTGGAGGTGCAGCGGGCGAGCTTCAAATGGTTCCTGGAGAAGGGGCTGATCGAGGAGTTGGAAAGCTTCTCTCCGATCACCGACTACACCGGCAAGCTTGAGCTGCACTTCATCGGTAGTGAGTACCGGTTGAAGCGGCCCCGCCATGACGTCGAAGAAGCGAAGCGGCGCGATGCCACCTTCGCCTCCCAGATGTATGTGACCTGTCGCTTGGTCAACAAGGAAACCGGCGAAATAAAGGAGCAGGAAGTCTTCCTCGGCGAGCTGCCCTTGATGACCGAAAGGGTCACCTTCATCATCAACGGCGCCGAGCGCGTGATCGTGAACCAGATCGTGCGTTCGCCCGGGGTCTATTTCAAGGATGAGCAGGATAAGAACGGCCGTAAAACCTTTAACGCCAGTCTGATCCCCAACAGGGGTGCCTGGCTGAAGTTCGAAACCGATAAGAACGATTTGCTGCATGTGCGTGTCGACAAGACCCGCAAGATCAACGCCCATGTGTTGATGCGTGCCATCGGTCTATCCGACAACGATGTGCTTGATAAGCTGCGGCACCCTGAGTATTACCAGAAGTCGATCGAGGCGGCTAACGACGAAGGCATCAGCTCGGAAGACCAGGCCTTGCTGGAGCTCTACAAGAAGCTGCGTCCGGGTGAACCGCCTTCGGTGAGTGGCGGCCAGCAATTGCTGCACAGCCGCTTTTTCGATCCCAAGCGCTACGACCTGGGTCGGGTTGGTCGCTACAAGATCAACAAAAAGCTGCGCCTCACGATCCCCGATGCGGTGCGCACGCTCACGCCCGAAGATGTGCTCTCCACGATTGATTACCTGATCAATCTTGAGCTCGATGTTGGCGGCGCCTCCCTCGATGACATCGACCACCTCGGCAATCGCCGCGTTCGCTCCGTCGGCGAATTGCTGCAAAACCAAGTGCGCGTTGGTCTCAACCGGCTTGAGCGGATCATCAAGGAACGGATGACCGTGGGCGAGACCGAATCGCTGACTCCTGCTCAACTTGTGAACCCCAAGCCCCTGGTGGCGGCGGTGAAGGAGTTCTTTGGCTCTAGCCAGTTGAGCCAGTTCATGGATCAGACCAACCCCCTGGCTGAGCTCACCCACAAGCGCCGCATCAGCGCCCTCGGCCCAGGTGGCCTCACCCGCGAGCGGGCGGGTCGCTCCCCGTAGCTCCGCCACAGCGTAGAGCAGAGCCGTGGCCTGCGCTGCGCGGCGGCTCTGCGCGCCCGCCCCCGCCCCCAAGGGGCGGCGTCTAGAAGAGCTCCATGCTCTGCCCCTGTTGCTCCTTGCGAGCAGCGGCAGCAGCAGCGGAGGCGGCGCTGGAGGCAGACCCGGCGTCCAGGAGCG
>CAINZT010000095.1 GCA_903855705.1 uncultured Synechococcus sp. | reverse complement strand
CAGGCTGTGGCGGGCCAGGTCATTGGCCAGGGCCGAGGTGCTGGCCTCGTAGAAGTCGATAGCAATCCGGGGCCAGAAGCCGATCGTGAGGGTGGGCACCAATAAGCAGAGGCCAATCACCAATTCCCGGGGCTTCATGTCTCCCACCACGGCCAGGGCTGGAATCCGGGGGCCAAAGAAGACCCGGCGGCACAGGGATAGCAAATACATGGGCGTCAGCACCAAGCCGATCGCCGCTAACACCACCGCAATGATCCTGAAGGGAACCGTGAAGGCGTCGTTGCTTGTTACCCCAAGAAAGACCGTGATTTCGCTGACGAAGCCACTCATGCCCGGCAGGGCCAGGGAGGCCAGGGAGCTGGCCAGGAAAAAGGCGAAAGTGATCGGCAACACCTTTGCCAGGCCCCCCATGTTGGGAATCGAGAGGGTTTTGGTGCGCTCGTAGAACACGCCCGTAATAAAGAACATGGCGGCCGCAATCAGGCCATGGCTGATCATCTGCAACATGGCGCCACTAAGGCCCAGGCTGTCCACGGCGCCGATGCCCAGTAACACAAAGCCCATGTGGCTCACTGAGCTGCAGGCAATACGACGTTTGACGTTGTCCTGGGCGAAAGCATTGAGGGCCCCATACACAATATTGACAATGCCGAGCACAATCAGGGCCGGCGCCAATTGCACATGGGCCTCCGGCAACATTTGCACGTTGAAGCGCAGCAGGGCGTAGCCGCCCATCTTCAGCAACACCCCCGCCAGCAGCATCGACACCGGCGCATTGGCCTCACCATGGGCGTCGGGCAGCCAGGTGTGGAGGGGGAACATCGGTAGCTTGACGCCGAAGCCGATCAGGAAGCCCAGATAACACAACAAGCCAAAGGTGCCCCCGGGTGAGCGGGCCGCCAATTCCGACAGGTTGAGGGTGAAATGGTCTCCGGAAAGGGCCAGGGCCAGGCCGCTGAGCAGGATCAGCAGTGAGGCTGTGGCGGTGTAGAGAATGAACTTGGTGGCGGCGTACTGGCGCTGGCTTCCTCCCCAGATCGCAATCAGCAGATATACCGGCACCAGCTCCAGTTCCCAGGAGAGGAAGAACAGCAGGAAGTCCTGGGAGAGAAACACCAGGGCCTGGGCAGAGGCCTGGAGAAGCAGCAGGGCGAAGTAGAGCCTGGTTTTTTGGTGGATGTTCCAGCTGGCGGCCACCGAGAGCAGGGTCACCAGACCCGAGAGCACCACCAAGGGCGCCGAAAGGCCATCGGCCGCCAGGGACCACTCCAGGCCTAGGGAGGGCAGCCAGGGCACCCGTTCCACCAGTTGCAGGGCACTGCTGGAGCCGTCGAAGCGCTGGCTGAACACCCAGAGCATCAGCACCAGATCGGCCAGCAGCACAGCAAAGGCGAGGCTGCGGGGCAGGCGGGGATCGTTGGAGTCGCCGGGCAACAGCATCAGCACCGGCGCCATCGCTGCTGGCAGTAGACAGATCAGGCTCAACCAGGGCCAATCGCCAGGCAGGGAGGACGCGGCCGACAGGGGCAGATTCGCGTCCATCACAATTGGGCTTTAAGGAGAAGTGAAGGGAGAGCTGATAGCCAGCCCAGTCCCCGAGATCTCATCAATCTAACAGTTTGAGTCTTTTTCCTCGCTCCAGAGCAAAAGCCCCCGCTGGGTTGGTCAGCCTCTTGGAGCCCCCGTCAGGCCCCAGGAGATGCCTGTTGGGGTGCGGCTTCAGAGGGGCCGCCAATGGCTGCCGCTTTGCTGCAGGGGCAAGACTTCCGAGCGGGAGGCCACACCCTCCGCCTCCCAGGCCCGCACCATGGCCCGGCTGACGGCCTGGGCCTGGGCTTCGCAGCTGAGGGCCATCAGGCTCGGGCCAGCGCCGCTGATCACGCAGCCCCAGGCGCCCGCCTCCATGGCAGCCCGCCGCACCTGCTGGCCCCCCTGGATCAGGCCCCAGCGATAGGGCTCATGGATGCGGTCATGCATGCCATCGGCGATTAGGTCGCCGTTGCCCGTCCGCAGCCCCTGGAGCAGCAGGGTGAGGGAGCCCAGGTTGACCACCGCATCGGCGACAGAGATCAGCTTGGGCATCACCCGGCGGGCCTCGCTGGTGGCCAGGCGAATCGCCGGGATCGCTACCACCACCTTCACCTCGGGTGCCCACTCGCAACGCACCACCCGCCAGCGGTGGGAGGCGGCCTTAGCGGTCATGCAGAGGCCGCCCAACAATGAGGGCACCACATTGTCCGGGTGGCCTTCGATGTCAATCGCGAGTTCCAGTAATTTTTCGCGGCTCAGGGGTTCGCCAATCAGGGCGTTGGCACCAATCAGGCCGGCCACGATCGCCGTGGCGCTGCTGCCCAGGCCCCGGGCCGGCGGCACCCCCAGGCGCACCCTGGCTTCAATCGCCATGGGTTGCACGCCGGCCTCTTTCCAGACCCGCTGGGCGGCCCGATACACCAGGTTGTCCGGACCGCCGCGCAGGTGGGAGCCCTCGCTGCCTTCAATGATTAGGTCGAAACGTTCCTGGTCACCTTCGATGCTGCGCAACTCAAAGCGGTTGTTGAGTTCCAGCGCGGCGCCCAGGCAATCAAATCCCGGGCCGAGGTTGGCTGTGGTGGCGGGGACATCGACCACAACCCCCTCTCCGATGTCGGGGCGCACCATGAAATCCTTACTTCTTGGATCAGTGTCCCACCCGCCCGGGCGCTGGCCGATGGGGTGGCCGGGGCTTGTGCTTGCCATGGCCCCGACCCCTGAAGGGCTCAGGCCAACAACATCCGGGCCCTGCAGGCGGCGCTGAATAGGCCGGCTTCCGGGTCGATCAGGGCCTGGATCGGCACCTGCTGCACGATCGCGCCCAGGCGACCCTTGGCCAGCAGGGGATCGAGGAATCGGGCTGAGGCCAGCTCCGGCAACAGTTTTGCCGCCGTGCCACCGCCCACCCAGAGGCCGCCGAGGCACAGGCTTTGCAGGACCAGATCGCCCGCCGCCGAGCCGTAGGCCCCCAGCCACAGGCTCAGGGCGCGATGGGCCAGCGGGTCACCGGCTGCCGCTGCCTGATGGGTGCGCTCGGGCAGGTCGGCTAGGGGGACAGTGGCTAGGTGGTGTTGATCGCTGGCCTGGTCGCTACTGAGCACCCAGCGCATCACCTCCCCCAGGCCCGTGCCACTGACAATCCGCTCAATCGAGACCCGCTCCAGGCCCAAATCTTCGATCAACCATTGCTTGAGCTCCCATTCGTCCCGGTTGCGGGGGGCGAATTCGGCGTGGGAGGCCTCGGTGGCCAGGGCCACCAGGCCGCCCTCCGTGGGTACCCCCAGGGCCACCCCCAGGCCCGTGCCCGCCCCCAGGATCGCCACCGGCGCCTGGGGATCACCGCCGCCGGCCGGTTGCCAGAGCGGGGCCTGCTGGTCGGCGGCCAGGTGGGGCAAGCCGTAGATCAGAACTGCGAAATCATTGACCAGCTCCAGGCGCTCCAAGCCAAAGGCCTGGCTGAGGGAGTCTTCATCCAGCTGCCAGGGCAGGTTGGTGAGCTTCACCCGGCCCTGGCGCACGGGCCCGGCCACCGCCAGGCAGCCGGCGCTGGGTTGGACCTCGCAGCCCGCCAGGAAGTGGGCCACCAGGGCGTTGAAATCGGGCCATTGGCCGGAGGCATAGCGCTCCGACCGGGTCTTGATCAGGCTTGTGCCTTCAACCTGGTAGGTGGCCAGCAGGGTTTTGGTGCCGCCCAGGTCTCCGGCCAGCAGGGTGATGGGGGCCATGGGGGCGGATCGGGCTCAAGGTTGGGCGCCAGCCGGCTTAGGGCCGAGCTGGCTTTGGGAAGATTTAGTGGGGCAAGGGCCTGGCCACCCTGGAGCCCCCAGAGGGCTCAGGCCGGCTGGCTGGTGGCCAGGCCCAGGCCCGCCGCCCGCTCCCGGTTGGCCTGGGTGGCGGCCGCCAAGAGGGTTTCGATCGTCACGGCGCCCAGGTCGCCGTCGCGGCGGCTGCGCAGGCTCAAGCTGCCGCTTTCGGCTTCCTGGGCGCCGATCACCGCCAACACCGGAATCTTTTGCTGTTCGCCATTGCGAATCAACTTGCCAAGTCGGTCACCGCTGTGGTCGATGGCGGCGCGCACCCCGGCGGCCTTGAGTTGGGCCAGGAGCCCCTCGGCGTAGGGCCGCACCTCATCGGTGACAGGCAGCAGGCGCACCTGTTCGGCTGCGAGCCAGAAGGGGAAATCGCCGGCGTAGTTTTCGGTCATGATCCCGAAGAAGCGCTCTAGGGATCCAAAGATCGCCCGGTGAATCATGATCGGCCGCTGGCGGCTGCCATCGGCGGCCACATACTCGAGGTTGAAGCGTTCGGGCAGGTTGAAATCCAATTGGATGGTGGAGCATTGCCACATCCGGCCGATCGCATCTTCGATTTTCAGGTCGATCTTGGGGCCATAGAAGGCGCCGCCACCCTCATCCACCTTGTAGGCCCAGCCCTTGCGATCGAGCGCCTCAATCAGGCCCTGGGTAGCTAGATCCCAGACGGCATCATCGCCGATAGATTTCTCGGGCCGGGTGGAAAGATTGATCTCGTAGGTCTTGAAATCGAAGGTGCTTAGGATCGTTTCGGTGAGATCGAGGATGCGCAGGATTTCATCGCCGATCTGCTCGGGCAGGCAGAAGACATGGGCGTCGTCCTGGGTGAAGCCGCGCACGCGCATCAGGCCATGCATCACTCCGGGCCGTTCATAGCGATAGACGGTGCCCAGTTCCGCCCAGCGGATCGGCAGTTCGCGGTAACTGCGCAAGGTGCTGGCGTAGGTGAGCACGTGGAAGGGGCAGTTCATCGGCTTGAGCTGGTATTGGCGCTCATCCACCTGCATGGGGCCGAACATGCTTTCAGCGTAGAAATCCAGGTGTCCCGAAGTTTTCCAGAGGCTGATGTCCGCCACGTGGGGGGTGTAGAGCAGCTCATAGCCATCGGCGAAGTGGGCCGAGCGCCAAAAGTCCTCAATCAGCAGGCGCATGCGGGCGCCGCGGGGGTGCCAAAACACAAGGCCGGCGCCGGCCTCATCCTCAATCGAGAACAGATTTAAATCGGTGCCGAGGCGGCGATGGTCGCGGCGCAGGGCCTCCTCCTTGCGGCGTTTGTATTCGGCCAGTTGTTCCGGGGTTTCCCAGGCGGTTCCGTAGATGCGCTGCAGCTGGGCCCGCTTTTCATCGCCACGCCAGTAGGCGCCGGCCACGCTTTCCAGCTCAAAGGCCTTGGGGTTGAGTTCGCTGGTGTTGGCCACGTGGGGGCCGGCGCAGAGGTCCCACCAGTCGTCCCCCAGTGTGTAGAGGCTGATGGGCTCCTGGATGCCAGCGAGGATTTCTAGTTTGTAGGGCTCGTTTTGGGCGCTGATGCGGGCTTCCGCTTCGGCCCGGCTCACCTCCAGCCGTTGCAGGGGTAAGCGCCGGCCGATGATTTTGCCCATCTCCTTTTTGATCGCCTTGAGATCGGCTTCGGTGAAGGGTTCCGGGTTATCGAAGTCGTAGTAGAAGCCAGATTCGGTCCAGGGGCCGATCGTGACCTGGGCCTTGGGGAAGAGCTTTTGCACCGCCATGGCCAGCACGTGGCTCATCGAATGGCGGATGCGCAGCAGCTGGGGACTTTCGCTGGTTTTCGGCAGGCTGATCGCCACGGTTGCCGCGCTAGGGGCCTCGCCACTGGCCACCAGCGGGGCCGGGGCGGTGGTTGTGGGGGCCGCGCCGTTGCTCAGGGCTGGATCGGCGGAGCGGCTGGCGGTCACGGCAGGTGGGAAGGGGAATATCGATCCTACGCAGGGCGAATCGCTCGATACAGTCGCCCCGTGGACCGTTCCTCGCCCGCTCCCGATTCAGGCCAGCTGCTCGAGGAGCTGCTCGAATCCCTGCTGGCTGATTTCGACTACTGGTTCCGCCGCGGCCTGGAGCTGCTGGAGCTGGCTCCCGATTCGTTGTTGCCGCCCTCGGAGCAGCGGCGCCTGGCCGCAGCCCTGACCTCGGCCCTAGCCGAACTGGCCGCCGCCCGGGCCCTGCGCCGGGCCAGCCCCTGCCCCATGGCCCTCGACATGGACGCCATGGCCCCCTGGCACCAGCTGATGCTGCGGGTCTGGAGCCTGTCGAGCCTGTTGCGCCGGGCGGGGGTGGTGCTGCCCGAAACGGAGCGATCAGGCCCGTCCTTGAATCCGCAAAGGAGAGATGGGTCCCCTGGGGCCTGAGGGCTCCTGGGGCCAGGGCTTCGCGCCGAGAGCCTGAATTGGCTGGATGGAGCTGGATCTCGATCTAGATCCTGATCTACTGAACCTGGACGCTCAGCCGGCCCCTAGGAAACCCAGGGCAGCCTTGGTGCGAGCCAGGGTGGCCTCGGCCACCGCTGAGGCCCGTTGACGGCCGTTGGCCAGCACCCGATCCAGTTCGGCCGGGTCGGCGGCCAGTTCGGCGTAGCGTTCCTGGAGGGGCTGTAGGGCGGCTACAGCCGCTTCGGCCAGCAAGGGTTTGAAGCGGCCCCAGCCCATCTCGGCGCATTCGCTGGCCACAACCTCGCGGGCCTGGCCACTGAGCAGGGCATAGAGCCCGAGCAGGTTGTCAGTTTCGGGTCGTTCGGGATTGCCGAATTCCAGGCCCATCAGCGGGTCAGTTTTGGCCCGTTTGATTTTTTTGGTGATCAGCTCGGGGGGATCGAGCAGGTTGATGCGGGAGCCCTCATTGGGATCGCTCTTGCTCATCTTGCTGCGGCCATCGGTGAGGCTCATCACCCGGGCCCCCTCCTTGAGAATCATCGGTTCGGGCACCTTCAAGATTGGCGCTTCTTCGGTGCCGAAGCGGCTATTGATCCGTTGCTGGGCGATATCCCGGGCCAGTTCGAGATGTTGCTTCTGGTCCTCTCCCACCGGCACCAGATCGGCGTCGTAGAGCAGGATGTCGGCCGCCATCAACACCGGGTAGTCGAGCAGGCCCACCGAGACGTTGTCGCCCTGTTTGAGGGCCTTTTCCTTGAACTGGATCATGCGCTCGAGCCAGTTGAGCGGCGTGACGCAGTTGAGCAGCCAGCAGAGTTCACTGTGGGCGGCCACCTGGCTTTGCACGAACACCGTGGCCTTGGCCGGGTCAATGCCGCAGGCCAGATAGAGGGCGGCCGTGCTGCGGGTGTCGGCGGCCAGCCGGGCCGGATCGTGGGGCACCGTGATCGCGTGCAGATCGACCACGCAGAAAAAGGTGTCGTGGCTCTCCTGGAGGTTCACCCAGTTGCGGATCGCCCCCAACCAGTTGCCCAGGTGTAAGGCTCCGGTGGGTTGCACCCCTGAGAGAACCCTTGCGCGTGCCATCAAGCTTCAGTCCGTTCGGCGGATTCTGCCCTGCCGGCCTGGGGGGATGGCCTGTTTGTGGGTCGCTGGATCAACGCCAGGATTTCCACTCCATGGCCCAGGGGTAGGGGGAATGGGGCTGGAATCCTGCGCCTCAGCGGCTGGGTCCGGGGCGAACCAAACCCTGATGAAGACCAGCTTGTGCCTTCACCAGGGCCATCGATGGCCAATCCCAATCCAGCCCGCCAATGGGACGGATCAGGCCTCGTCTGAGGCTGCGTCAGCAGCAGGGGCCTGATCAGCGGTGTCAGCCGCCGACTCCGCGGCCAACGCGGTGGCTTGCTCCTCGGATCCAGGAGCTTCAGTCGTAGCCGGCTCTTCGCCAGGCGCCTCGTCGCCAGGCGCTTCAACCTCGGCTTCAACAACGGCCACAGGCTTGCTGGGGCGGGCGAAGGGGTTGGGGCGGGAGTTGCCAGCCGGGCGCTCGCCGCGGCCACCAGCACCACCAGCACCCCGGGGTTCGCGGCGACCCTCGCTGCGTGCGCCTTCCGGGCGGGCCCCGGCCTGGGCCCGGTGGGCTGCGACGACTTCGACGAGCTGGCCATCCTCGAGGAGTTGGGCCACGGTGCGCAGGGAGAGGCCCAGGGCCGCCACGGTGGATCGCAGGCCGAAGGCCTCCTGGATGGCGCGGGCGGCGCGCATTTCGTTGTCACTCAGGCGGATGCGGAAACCGCCCGGTTCCCGATTGCCGCCTTCACGACTGCCGCCTTCGCGACCGCCCTCCCGACCGCCTTCACGACCACCACCCTCGCGTCCGCCACGCCCGCCGCGGAAGCCACCGTCCTGCTGGCCCTGGGGGCTGGCTGACTGGATGGATGCGTTCGTCTCGTCCGCCATCACCGCAGCACTGGAAATCAGGAATCAGTGTGACGCATGGGGGTTGGCGAAGGCCAGCACCACTCGATCCGGTGCGGCTCCGGGGCACCGCTGCGGGCCAGCACTACCAGGGGGATCGGTTTGGGGCCATCGGCCTCCATCCAGTGCCGGTACTCGGCCAGAAAGGCCAGGTAGCGGTCCAGGGTCCAGCCGTGGTTGCCCGCCTCCTGGGCGCTCCAGTAGCGACGCAAGGCCTGTTGGACGGCCCCACGGCCGAACTCCTGCCAACAGAGTTGCTCCGCCAGGCAGGCCTCCAGCCCGGAGCCCTTGAGGTCCCGAAAGCGCACCAGCTCCGGCGCCGCCCCACTGGCATCGGGGGGCAGGACCCTGGCCAGGCTTTGCACACTCACCGGCTCCAGCCGCAACCAGCAACGCTCCAGCAACAGGACCGGGAGCTCCCCTTGCCAGCCATACCCCTGTTGCTGGGCCAGCAGCCCATCGGTGCGCTGGCGCTGGCTCGAGCTGAGGAGGGTGCGGCCGTCGTGGCAGGCCTGGCTGGGCGGCGCGGACCCGGAGCCGTGGTGGGGCATGGCGACGGCGTGGTCTGGCCCTCACCCTATGGGGAATTTCCCCCAGGGTTGGTGTCGGTGGCGGCGCGGCGCCTGTCCAGGCTGGGGTGGTTGAGCTAAACAGGCTGGGTTGGAGCCCGTCTTGTCTTGAGCGCCCAAGCCGATTCCAGCGCCCTCCCTGATCGCAACCCAGAGGGGCCCGGCAGCCCTGGTTGCCGGCCTGCAAGCTCCCCGTCGCCTCTTGAAGCAGCGCCAGTCCCTCCGTTGGGCCTGCTCAAGGGCCTGCGGGGTCAGGCCGTGCCGTCGTTGCTGATGGGGCGCTGGTGGCCCCTGGCGGCCACCCTGGCCGGGGGCTGGGTCCTGGCTGACAGCCTCCATCTCTCCTCGGTGGTGCCCCTGGTCGCAGCTGGCGCGGGCCTCTGGTTGCTAGCCCGTCGCAGGCCGGCCCTAGCGCCCGCCCAACTGCCCCGCTCCAGCGAAGGCTGGATCGCGCGCTGCGAGGCGGTGTTGGCCCAGTTCGAGCGGCTCGAGGGTCAGGGCGATCCTGGCCAAACCCAACGGCTTGATGCCCTGGAAGCGCTGAAGCAGCAGCAACAGCGTCAGCGGCTCGATGTGGCCCTGAGTGGCTGCCTGTTGCCGCCCCCTGGCCTTCAGGCCGCGATCACAGCCGGCCTGGGCAGCCGCCTCCCGATGCGCCTGCACTGGAGCCATCCCCTGCCGGCCCAGAGCCCCGATTGGCAGTGGCCCCAGGCCTTCAGCCATTGCGATCACCTGCTCTATTGCCTGGAGCTGCCGCTCCAGGCCGCTGACCTGCGCTGGCTGGAGGCCCTGCCGCTGAAGCAGTCCACCTGGTTGCTGGTCAACGCCGGCGCCGCCGGCCTCCAGCCTGAGCGGCAGGCCGAATTTGAGGCCCAGCTGCCCCCATCCCTCCGCCAGCGCTGGTTTGCCTGGACAACCCAAGCCGAATTCCAGAACCAGAGTTCAAGCCTGGCTGCCGATTTGGCCCCCCTGGTCCAGGCCCTTGAGCGCAGCGGCCTGGCCCAGATCGATGCCACGGTCTGCCGCTGCCTTGAGTCCCTGCACGGGCGCTGGCAGGCGCAACTGGAGGGCCTACGGCGGCAACGGTTGCAGCAGCTTGTGAGCCAAACCCAATGGGCTGTGGCGGCGGGTGTGGTGCTGGCGCCCTTGCCCAGCCTGGATTTGCTGGTGCTTGCCGGGGCCAATGGCCTGATGCTCCAGGAGATGGGGCGCCTCTGGGACAGCCCCTGGAGCCTGGAGCAGCTCCAGGCGGCTGCCCAGGAGCTGGCCAAAGCCGCCCTGCAGCTTGGGGTGGTGGAGTGGACCAGCCAGGCCCTGGCTGGGCTCATCAAATTGCATGGCGCCACCTGGCTGCTCGGCAGTGCCGTGCAGGCCCTCAGTGCTGCCTATCTGACCCGGGTCGTAGCCAGGGCCATGGCCGACTACCTGGCCCTGGCCTCCGGCGTGGCCGAAGCAGACCTGGCCCTGCTCAAGGCCCAGGCACCCCTGCTGGTGGCCCGGGCGGCGGAAACAGAAAAGCTCGATTGGTCTGGCTTTTTGCAGCAGGGTCAGCAATGGCTGCGCCAGCAGGCGGCCTTGGGTCCGGCAACCTCTTGAGCTCGCTCGGGAGATCGGGAAAGTGGCGCTTTCCCCACGCCTTGGGTCGTGGCCTTTTTGAGCAGGAAGAACCCCTTCGCGACCAGCCTTGGCGGAACACCCTTCTTGCCGAAGCACCCTTGCCGAAAAACCCTGTGCGAAGCAGCCTTTGCGAAGCAGCCGCCGAGAAACTTGCTTCGTGAATAAAGCTTGCGAGGTCAGGGGTTATTGCTAAGAAAGCTAAAGCTCCTTAAAGTTTATTGAAGCGGTTTGACATTTGGTTGCGCCCTGTTGTGGCTGGGCTTGCCGTTCTTAGCGTTGACATGCTGCCTCTGGCGGCCAACCCGTTCTCTTTAACCTTCCATGACCACTGCGATCCGCAGCGGCCGCCGCAGTAGCTGGGAAAGCTTCTGCCAGTGGGTGACCTCCACCGACAACCGCATTTATGTGGGCTGGTTCGGTGTGCTGATGATCCCCTGCCTTCTCACGGCGACCATCTGCTTCATCATTGCCTTCATTGCCGCTCCTCCCGTCGACATCGACGGCATCCGTGAGCCCGTTGCCGGTTCGTTCCTGTACGGCAACAACATCATCTCTGGCGCTGTTATTCCTTCCAGCAACGCCATCGGCCTGCACCTCTACCCGATCTGGGAAGCGGCCAGCCTGGATGAGTGGCTCTACAACGGTGGCCCTTACCAGCTGATTGTTTTCCACTTCCTGATCGGCATCTCGGCCTACATGGGACGCCAGTGGGAACTCTCCTACCGGTTGGGCATGCGCCCCTGGATCTGCGTCGCCTACAGCGCCCCCCTCTCGGCCGCCTTTGCGGTGTTCCTGATCTATCCCTTTGGTCAGGGTTCCTTCTCCGATGGCATGCCCCTCGGGATTTCCGGCACCTTCAACTTCATGTTGGTGTTCCAGGCTGAGCACAACATCCTGATGCACCCCTTCCACATGCTCGGTGTGGCTGGTGTGTTCGGTGGCAGCCTGTTCTCCGCCATGCACGGCTCCTTGGTGACCTCCTCGTTGGTGCGTGAAACCACCGAGACCGAGTCCCAGAACTACGGCTATAAGTTTGGCCAGGAGGAAGAGACCTACAATATCGTGGCTGCCCACGGTTACTTCGGTCGCCTGATCTTCCAGTACGCCTCCTTCAATAACAGCCGCAGCCTCCACTTCTTCCTGGCCGGTTGGCCGGTGGTGGGCATCTGGTTCACCAGCCTGGGCGTCAGCACCATGGCCTTCAACCTCAACGGCTTCAACTTCAACCAATCGATCTTGGATTCCCAGGGCCGGGTTGTGAGCACCTGGGCCGACGTCATCAACCGCGCCGGCCTCGGCATGGAAGTGATGCACGAGCGCAATGCCCACAACTTCCCCCTCGATCTGGCTGCCGTTCAGACCACCCCCGTGGCCCTGACGGCGCCTGCCATCGGTTGATGGCTGGCTGGAGGGATTGGCTCCGATCCTTCCGCCTGTGCTGTGTCGGCCCCCTTGCAAGGCAAGGGGGCCTTTTTGATTGGCGGAGGACCCCGAGCCCCGGGGCCGCCCTCGGGCTTCGGTTTCGCTTGCGAAGATGAATCCCCCTGCTTGCCTGCCCTAGTGGATCAGCACTGGCCCTGGTGGCCCCTGTTGCCGCTGTATCCCTATGGCCGGCGCCGCACCCTGGTTCGGGAACTGATTCCAGGCCAGGTCTGGAGTTTTGAGCAGCTCCAGGGGATCTTCTATGTGGCGGTGCCGATCCGCATGACCGTGCTGCGGCTGCGCGAAGGCCTGCTGCTCTACGGACCCGTCGCCCCAACCCGGGAGCTCCTGGCCCAGCTGCGCCAGCTGGAGGCGAGCTATGGACCCGTCTGCACCATTGTCTTGGCCACTAGTTCTGGGCTCGAGCACAAGCTGCCCCTGCCGGCCCTGGCCCGGGCCTTCCCCAAGGCCCAGGTGTGGGTGAGTCCAGGCCAGTGGAGCTTCCCTGTGCCTCTGCCCTTGAGCTGGCTCGGTTTTCCGCCCGGACGGACCCACACCCTGATCGAGGACGGCCTGCCCCACGAGGACCAACTGGTGTGGGAATCGCTCGGGCCCGTGGATCTGGGCCTGGGCCGCTTTCAGGAGGTCAGTTGCCTCCACAAAGCCAGCGGCAGCCTGCTGGTGACCGATGCCCTAGTGGCGATCGGCGCCGAGCCGCCCGAGCTGTTTGAGGCCGATCCCACTCCCCTGCTGTTCCATGCCCGCGACCGGGGTGATGAGCCCCTGGTCGACAGCGTTGAGCAGCGCCGCAAGGGCTGGCAGCGCCTGGTGCTGTTTGCCTCCTATTTCCAGCCGGCTCCCTTGGAGGTGCTGCCCCTGGCCCAGGTCTGGTCCCAGGCGTTTCGGCCTGGGTTTAGAAACCCAACCAGCTATTTCGGTCTCTATCCCTTCCGCTGGCAGAGGGGTTGGCAGGAGGCCTTCTGGGCCCTGCTGACAAACGGCCAGCCCCGGCTGCAACTGGCTCCTGTTCTGGAACGGCTGGTGTTCCCGCGCCATCGGGGCGTGCTGCTCGAGTGGCTGCGGCGCCTGTCGCGGCTGCAGGGCATCCGCCAGATGGTCGGTGCCCATTACCAGGCCCCGATGGTCTGCACAGGTGCTGATTTCGCCAGCCTTGCCGCAGAACTGGAAGCCAGGCCCTGGGCCCCCAGCAGCGGCGACTGGGCCACCCTGGCCGCCATCGATGACCGGTTGCTGGAGTGGGGGCTGGTGCCTGGGGCCGGGCCCCAATGAAGGGCACAAAAAAACCGTTGCAGCTTGAGGCTTGCAACGGTTTTTTTCTCGGGTCTTACCGGCCTTGGCGCCTGAGCCGGCCTTGGGATCAAGCCAGCAATGGGTTCAGAGTTCGAGCTCGCCGGGATCGGCATCCAGGCTGTCTTCGCTGAACAGGCTGGCTTCCAGTTCCATGCGTTGCTCCATCTGGCGCAGGAAGTAGCCCGTCATCATGGCTGAAGCGAGCAGGCCGGCGAGATTGTCGCGGCTGGCCTGGATTTTCACTTCAAACTGTTCACCAGGCAGCATGCCCAGCAGGCCATGGACGTTATGACGAATAATGTCCTGGATCTCAGAACTGGCGGAACGGGCCACCCGTTGAAGCACGTCCGGAGATTGCTCCTGGAGGTACTGAATCAGCGAGTTGCCGTTAGCTGATTCGCTGTCCGTCGTCAGGAACTCCGGGTTGAACATCTCCGGGGTGCTCCGTATCACGCTGATCACCATACCCCAGCTGTCAGGAATGGGCTGCGGGATCCTTGGCGGAAAACCGAAGCAGGCCGATGCGGTTCCAGGGCCAGTAACGGACCAGGGCCGTGCCGATCACCTCCTGGCTGGCTAGGGGCCCCCAGAGGTGGGAATCAAGGCTGGCATTGCGGTTGTCCCCCAGCACCAGCAGGTTGCCGGCTGGCACCTTGACCGGGCCGAAGCGGTAGTGCATGGGTTCAGTCAGCCAGGGTTCGACCACCGCTTCGCCATTGCGATACAGCTGGCCGTCCAGCACCTCCACCACATCTCCGGATTGGGCCACCACCCGCTTGATCAGGGCCGCCTTGGGGTCGTAGCCCGCTGCCAGCAGGGCCTCGGGTGGATGGAAGACCACGATCGTGCCCAAGGGCAGGGGCAGGCCCAGTTTGGGCCGCAGTTTCTCCACCAGCACCCGGTCCTGGAGCTCCAGGGTGGGCAGCATCGAGCCTGAAGGGATCCAGCGGGGCTCGACCACGGCCCAGCGCAGCACCAGGGCCAGGGCCAGCCAGAGCAGCAAGGAGGCCCACCAGGGCTTGGGCGCAGCCGGGATTGGCGGAGCCCCAGGCGGTGGTGCTGCCGCCTGGTCGGCTGGGTCGGGAGGGGCTACGGCCATCGGCGATCGCGTGGAAGGGGAGAGAAGAACCAGGAGCCTTCCGGCGCTTCAGCATGATCGGCTGATCCTGACCACCCCCCGCTGCGGTGCTGGCTGCCCCCACCCCCCCAACGGCTGAGGCCAACCTGCGGGCCGCCCTGGGCCTGTTGCTGGCCCTGAGGCGCCAGGGCCTGGAGCGGCTCGTGCTCTGCCCCGGCAGCCGCTCGGCGCCCCTGGCGGTGGCGGCGGGCCTGCTGGAGCCATCGGGCCTTCAGCTGTTTACCGCTATCGACGAACGCTCGGCTGCCTTCTTCGCCCTTGGCCTGGGCAGGGCTGCTGGCAAGCCGGCAGCGGTGGTCACCACCTCGGGCAGCGCCGTGGCCAACCTGCTGCCGGCCGTGGTCGAGGCGGATCGGGGTGCTATCCCCCTGCTGCTGCTGAGCGCCGATCGGCCGGCCCGGCTCAAGAACCGCGGCGCCAACCAGACCGTGAACCAAGAGGAGTTCCTGGCCCCGTGTTGCCGCCTGCTGCTGCAGGCCAGCTCAGATGGCCTGGCCCAGGAGACGGCCCCTGGTCTGGAGACCCTGGCCAGGCGGGCCTGGCAGGGCTGCCTCGGCAATCCCCTCGGCCCGGTGCACCTCAACCTGCCGATCGAGGAGCCGCTCCACATCGGCGCCGAGGCCCTAGCTCGCTTGGCGGGCGACTTGGCTGGGGAACTGCCTTTGGAGCTGGCAGAGGACTCGGACACGGCATCCATTCGGGAACGGTTGAGCGAACCCATCGAGGACTGGCTCGCTCGCGCCCCGGGCGCGACTGGCCTCGCTGAGGCAGAGGGAGCCAGGCTGGATCCGGATCGTCCTGGGGTGGTGGTGGCCGGCCCCTGGCGCGGCACGGCGGGGCAGCTGGAGCGCTTTGCCGCTGGCCTGATTCGCTGGCAGCGCCGCAGCGGCTGGCCGGTGCTGGCCGATGGACTCTCGGGTCTGCGGGGCTGGCCGCAGCTGGCCACGATCTCGGCCTACGACCTGGTGCTCGATTCGCCCGGCGAGCCCCTAGGCCCGGGCCAGCTGTTGCGGCTGGGGCCCATGCCCACCAGCCGGCGCCTGCAGCAGTGGCTGGCGGCGGCCCCAGGCCCCCAGCTGCTGATCAGCGAAGCCGACCCCCGCAACCTGGATGCCGGGATCGGCACCCCTAGTCGCTGGAGCCAGGGCCTGGAGACCTGGCTCTCTGGCTGGCCCGAGGAGCTATGGCAAGGGACGCCCACGGCTGGAGCCCAGGCTCAAGCCGCCCACTGGCTCGCCGCCGAAGCGGGCGCCCAGGCCTGGTTGGATCGCCAGTTGCCAGCCATCGGCCCAGCGAACGAACCGGCCCTGAGCCGGGCCCTGGGACCGCTGCTGCCCCCTGGGGTGGCCCTGATGCTGGCCAGCAGCAGCCCCGTGCGGGACTGGGAGAGCTTTGGCGATCCGTTGGCGCCCCAGCGGCGCGTCTATGGCTTTCGTGGCGCCTCCGGCATTGATGGCACCCTCTCGATCGCCTGCGGCCTGGCCGAGCTGGAGGGGCGGTTGGTGTTGCTCACCGGCGATCTGGCCCTGCTGCACGACAGCCATGGCTGGCTTTGGAAGCCCCAGCTGGGCGGCCAGTTGACCGTGGTTCTGGTGGAGAACGGCGGTGGTGGCATCTTCGAGCAGTTGCCGATTCGGCCTGGGGTTGGGGCCAGCTCTGGCGCGTCAGCCAGCGGCGCCCAGGCGCCATCCCGGCTCGATTTCGAGCGCCTATTTGCCATGCCCCAAGCCGTCAGCCATGGGCCCTTGGCGGCGGCCTTTGGCGTGCCCTGGCGCCGGCTAGGCGGGCTAGAGGAGCTGGCCGAGGGGCTGGCCTGGGCGGCAGGCGAGCCCCTGGCCCTGCTGGAACTGCGCACGGATCGCCAGGCCGATGCCGTCCTGCGCCAGGCCCTGCGTCAGGGCTGGCGTTCGGGAGGGTCCTGATCCCCCAAACGCCTTCGGCCGGAGCAGGGCTCCCTGGCCCGTCGCTGTTTGTTTCCCAGAGCCTGATCCCCGCTGCGATGGCGAAGCTGCCGGTGAACGGCGCTTGCCTAGGCGCCCAGGCCTGGCGCTTGGGCGCTGCGGCGCAGAATGGCCGGGCCGCCAATGCTGGGCTGATGGCTTCTGTGTTGCCGTGGATCCCGCAGGGGACCTATTCAGACATCCTGTTTGATCTCAGTGAGCAGGGCATCGCCCGCATCACGATCAACCGGCCGGAGAAGCGCAACGCCTTTCGGCCCCGCACCGTGAGCGAGCTCTATGACGCCTTCTCGCGCGTGCGCGACAACCCGGCGATTGGGGTGGTGCTGTTCACCGGAGCCGGCCCGGCTGCCGATGGGGCCTACGCCTTCTGCGCCGGTGGCGATCAAAGCGTGCGCGGCGACGGCGGCTATGTCGATGACGAGGGCCTGCCCCGGCTCAATGTGCTCGACCTGCAGCGCCTGATCCGCAGCCTGCCCAAGGTGGTGATCGCCCTGGTGGCGGGGTATGCCATCGGTGGCGGCCAGGTGCTGCACCTGCTCTGCGACCTCAGCCTGGCGGCCGACAATGCCGTCTTCGGCCAGACCGGCCCCCGGGTGGGCAGCTTCGATGGCGGCTTTGGCGCCAGCTACCTGGCCCGGGTGGTGGGCCAGCGCAAGGCCCGGGAAATCTGGTTTCTCTGCCGCCAGTACGGCGCCCAGGAGGCCCTGGCCATGGGCCTGGTTAACCAGGTGGTCCCCCTGGAGCAGCTCGAAGCCGAGGGGGTCCGCTGGGCGCGGGAGGTGCTGGGCCACAGTCCCACGGCCATTCGCTGCCTCAAAGCCGCCTTCAATGCCGAGACTGATGGCATGGCTGGCTTGCAGGAGCTGGCCGGCCAGGCCACCCATCTCTTTTACCGAACCGAGGAAGGTCAGGAGGGACGCAATGCCTTTCTGGAAAAACGGGCGCCGGACTTCTCGGCCTCGCCCTGGCTGCCCTGAACTGGCCTGCCTTGAGCTTGGCTGCTGTGAGCTGGCATGCCCTGGCTCCCCTGGTCCTGGGGGTGGTGGGTTGGCTTGCCAGGGCCGGCCGGGCCTGCAGCGGCTGCGGCGATGGCCCCGGGCCTGGGCTGGCTGGTTGATCCCAGCCGTTCTGGGCGCAGCCTTGGCCGGGGGGATAGCCGGGGGGGTGGCTGGGGTTAAGGCCCAGCCCAGCCCAGGGGCCAGTCCGGCCCTGGAGCCAGGTCCTGACCGTGGCGGCACCCAAGCGATCCCGTTGAACCAGGTTTCCACCTTGAGGGAGCTGCCGCCGGCCCTGTTGCACCGGCAGGGTCGCCAGTTGGTGTTGCAACGGGGCAAGCGGCGCCTGTTGCTGCTGGAGGACGGGCTGTTGCTGGAGCTGTTCCCGGTGGCCATCGGCCGGCCCGGCTGGGAGACCCCCCTGGGCTCGTTTGCGGTGCTGGAGAAGATCCCTAACCCCACCTGGCAGCACCCCCAGCGCCCCCTCAAGATCGGCGCTGGCCCCAGCAACCCCCTGGGCAGCCGCTGGATTGGCTTTTGGCGGGATTGCAACCTGCGCAAGAGCTGGGAGGGGGAGCAGCCCCTGACGGTGGCCAGCTGCGCCACGATAGGCTTCCATGGCACACCCCAGCGGGGCAGCGTCGGCCGGGCCGTGTCCCACGGCTGCGTGCGCCTCTATGACGAGGACGTGCGGCGCCTGTTTGAGCAGGTGGTGGTGGGAACGCCGGTGACGGTCTTGCCCTGAACAAGGCCAGGGAGTGGTCCTTCTGGGGCTACGAAGGCCCCCCGTAGAGTTAGGTCCCTTCCGCCAGTCCCACCATGCGCGTGCTGTTCGCCGCAGCCGAATGCGCCCCGATGGTCAAGGTTGGAGGCATGGGGGACGTGGTGGGTTCCTTGCCCCCCGCCCTGGCTGGCCTGGGCCATGACGTGCGACTGATCATGCCCGGCTATGGCCGGCTGTGGAGCAAGCTTGAGATTCCAGCGGAACCGATCTGGCGGGCCCACACCATGGGCACGGATTTTGCTGTGTATGAAACGCGCCACCCCAATAATGGCCTACCCCTCTATTTAATTGGCCATCCGGTCTTCGATGCTGAGCGCATCTACGGCGGCGAAGATGAGGATTGGCGCTTCACCTTCTTTGCTAGTGCCACGGCGGAATTTGCTTGGCATGTTTGGAAGCCCGAAGTGCTCCATTGCCATGACTGGCACACCGGCATGATCCCAGTCTGGATGCATCAAGATCCAGAAATTAGCACTGTTTTCACCATCCACAACCTCAAGTATGTGGGCCCCTGGCGCTGGAAACTCGATCGCATGACCTGGGTCCCTTGGTACATGCAAGGGGATAACACCATGGCGGCGGCCCTGCTCTATGCCGATCGCATTAATGCCGTTTCGCCTACCTACGCCGAGGAGATTCGCACAGCCGAATATGGCGAGAAGTTGGATGGACTGCTCAATTTTGTTAGCGGTAAGTTGCGCGGCATTCTCAATGGCATTGACCAGGACGATTGGAATCCGGTGAGCGATCCCAGCCTGCCGGCCAACTTCTCCGCCGATGACCTGGCCGGCAAGGCGGTTTGCAAGCGGGCACTGCAGGAGCGCATGGGCCTCACCGTCAACCCGGATACCTATCTGATGGGGCTGGTCAGCCGGCTTGTCGACCAGAAGGGGGTGGATTTGCTCCTTCAGGTGGCCGATCGGGTGCTGGCCTATTCCGACAGCCAGTTTGTGGTGCTCGGCACCGGCGATCGCAACATCGAATCGGGCCTGTGGCAGATGGCCGCCCGCCATCCAGGTCGCTTCTCGGTGTTTCTCACCTATGACGATGCCCTGTCGCGCTTGATCTATGCCGGCAGCGATGCCTTCTTGATGCCCAGTCGCTTTGAGCCCTGTGGCATCAGCCAGTTGCTGGCCATGCGCTACGGCTCGATTCCGGTGGTGCGCCGGGTCGGCGGCCTCGTGGACACGGTGCCCCCCCATGACCCGGCCCACCACAGCGGCACGGGCTTCTGCTTTGACCGCTACGACCCGCTCGATTTCTATACCTCGATCGTGCGTTCTTGGGAGGCCTTCCGCCACCAGGACAGCTGGCGCGAATTGCAGCACCGGGCCATGGGTGCCGACCACAGCTGGAGCCGTTCCGCCCGGGACTACGACCAGATGTATCGGGAGGTGCGGGGCGTTAAGGAGCCCACCCCCGATGCCTTTGCTGTGGAGCAGTTCTCCCGCGGACAGGATGCGGACCCCAGCCGCGCTAGTGCGATGGGCTCTGACCAGCCGCCGGTCCAAACCAAGGGCCAGACCAAGGCCGAGGCCGAGGCGGCCCTCTCCAGGCTCAATCCCCTTTCGCTGCTGCGCCGACGCGGCAACGGCTGAGCACAGGCTTCGCCATGGCGCCGATCGGGGCTGAGCAGCCCGGCACCGACTTGCCGGCCCCCTACCGCAGCCCCTGGCTAGCCCTGGGAGGCGACCTGGTGGCCGTGGCGGCCGACCTGCGCCTGCGCTGCCGGGAGCTCTGGCGGCGTAACCGCAGCGGCGAGCTGCCCTACCCCAAGGCTTGGCCGCGATCCCTGGCGGCCAGCTTCTGGCCCTTTGTGCTGGTGGGGTCCGTGGCCTTGCTGGGGGCGGGCCTTTGGACCGGGGCTCGGCCTGGAGCTTCGCCGGCGCCCGTTCCACCCGGGGTGATCTCTAGGGCGGCGCCCAGGGGGGCAGGGTCTGGCTTGGAGCCGCCTGGCGTTGATCCCCTGGCCCAGGCCAAGCCCAAGCTCCCAGGTGAGATCCCAGGCGAGATCCAAGGGGAGGCCCTGACCCCTGCGCCTGTTCCGGGCAGCCCTGGCTTGCAAAGGAAAGCCGCAGGCGATCCCCCTGGCCCCAGGGCTAGCCCCAGTTCAGGCGCCCCAGGCTCGCCCCCGGCCTCGGGGCCCCAAGCCCTGCAGCCCCCCCCAGCCGACGGGGCCCTGGCGCTGGAAGCCCCCCCGATCGATCCCAACCCCCTGGACGGTTGGCGCCAACGGCCCGAGGCGGTGGGCTTCCTGCTCCAAGTCGAAGGCGATCCCGGCGCTTCACGCATCCAGCTGCGGCTTAGTGACGCCTTTGGCCAATTGCAGGCGAGCGAGCAGCAGCAGCGGGCCGACCTCTGGCTGGCCTGGGCCCACGATTGGGACTACGACCAGCTGGAGCTTCGAGATCGGCGCGGGGCCCTGCTGGGCCAGGACGCCCGGGTGGGCGGCGGCATGATTCTGGAGTTCTCCCCCTGAGCGGAGCTCCTCCATGCAGCTGAGCCGGTTGATCGAGCGTTGGGGGGCACCCCAGGGCGGCCCCCTGCTGGATCCCCACCAGGAGTTGGGGCCGGTCTGCACCGACAGCCGCCTGCTGGGCCCCGGCAGCCTGTTTGTGCCCCTGGTGGGCGAACGCTTTGACGGCCACCTTTTCCTGGCCGAAGCTGCCCGCCTCGGGGCCCAGGCGGCCCTGGTGCAGCGCGATCGGGCCCAGCTGATCCCCGCGGGCCTGGCCTGCTGGCTGGTGGACAACACCCTGGCCGCCTACCAGGAGCTGGGCCTGCTCTGGCGCCGCCAGCTGGCCGCCCCGGTGCTGGCGGTGACCGGTTCGGCCGGCAAAACCACCACCCGGGAACTGCTCCGCTCCGTGCTGGCCACCAGGGGGCCCGTGTGGGCCAGCTGCGGCAATGAAAACAACGACATCGGCGTGCCCCTGACCCTGCTGCAGGCCAGCGGCGAGCACCGGGCCGTGGTGGTGGAGATGGGCATGCGGGGCTTGGGTGAAATCGAGCGGCTCAGCCGTTGCTGCGAACCGGATCTGGCCGTGATTACCAACGTGGGTACGGCCCACATCGGCCGGCTGGGCAGCCGCGAGGCGATCGCCCAGGCCAAGTGCGAGATCACCGCTGCCCTCAAACCCGAGGGCGTGGTGGTGATTCCAGCGGGTGATCCCTTGCTCGATCGGAGCCTGGCTGCCGTCTGGGCCGGACGGGTGCTGAGGGTCGCTCTAGCGGGCGAGGGCTTTGGGGCCCAGGCCGACTGGGTCGGCCAGCTCGATGGGGCCCGCCAGACCCTGAGGGTGGGCGAGGCCGTGATTCCCCTGCCTTTGGCAGGCGCCCACAACGCCCGCAACCTGCTGCTGGCTCTGGCTGCAGCTGCCAGCCTGGGCATGCCCCTGGATCCCCTGCAGCCCCTGGAGCTGGCCTTGCCCGGCGGCCGCAGCCGCCGGCTGCGCCTTGGCGCCATTGAGCTGCTCGATGAGACCTACAACGCCTCCCCTGAGGCGACCCTGGCCGCCCTGGCGCTCTTGGCGGGGTCAGGCCCTGGCACCGGTGGCGCAGGTGCTGCGGCGCCGGGGGCCGAGGCGGACCAGCCCCAGGGAGCGCTTGGGGCCCAACCCCAGCCGGGGCGGCGCTTTGCGGTACTCGGCACCATGCTTGAGCTCGGAGACCAGAGCCTGGAGCTGCATCGCAGCGTTGCCGAGCGGGCCCTGGCCCTGGGCCTCGATGGCCTGGTGATCGTCGATGGCGGCGCCGAGGGCCAGGTGATGGCGGCGGCGGCCCAGGGCCTGCCCCGGCTGGCCCTGGTCACCAGTCCGGAGGCGGCGGTCCAGGAGCTGATCGGCTGGTTGCAGCCCGGCGACCAGGTGTTGCTCAAGGCCAGTCGGGGGGTGGCCCTGGAGCGGGCGATTCCCCTGTTGGAGCAGGCCCTGGGTTCGGGCCAACCGGCCAAACCCTGAGCCGGGCCCCAGGAACCCCAGGCCTTGGTAGCCGAGGCTCCTGGGCCCGGGTGCCCTGGGCTGTCCTTGGGCCCACACTCCCCAGGCCAGCATTGGTGTCTGGGGTACCGGTTCCCCAGCTCAGTCGGCCTGCTCGGCTGCCCGCCTGGGCCCTTGGGCCCTCAGGCGGGCCCCGGCCAGTTCTCCTTCACCACCTGGCGGGCCCGGCCCAGGGCCAGGGCCCCGGCCGCTACGTCTTGGGTGATCACGCTGCCTGCACCCACCGTGACGCCGGTGCCCAGGCTCAGGGGAGCCACCAGGGTGCTGTTGGCGCCGGTCTTGCTGCCGCTGCCAATCAGGGTGCGGTGCTTATGCACTCCGTCGTAGTTGGCCGTGATTGTGCCGGCCCCCACGTTTACGCCCTGGCCCAGGTCGGCGTCGCCGATGTAGCTGAGGTGGTTGGCCTTGCAGCCGGCATCGAGGTGGCTGTTTTTGATTTCCACGAAATTGCCGACGCGGCAGTCCGCCTCCAACCGGGTGCCCGGCCGCAGCTGGCTGTAGGGACCGATGGCACAGCGATCCCCCACCTGGGCGCCGTTCACCACCGAGAACAGCACCGTGACGCCTGTTCCCAGCTGGGCATTGTCCAGCAGGCTGCCCGGGCCGATGCGGCAGCCATCGCCGATCTGGTTGCTGCCGCGGAAGTGGCTCTGGGGTTCCACGATCACGTCGCGGCCGAAGCGGGTGCCATCGCTAAGGCTGCAGCTGGCCGGATCCACAAAGGTCACCCCCTCCCGCATCCAGTGCTCCCGCAGGCGCTGTTGCAAGACGGCCTCGCACTGGGAGAGCTGCAGCCGGTCGTTGATGCCATTGATTTCATCGGCATCGGCCACCTCCAGGTGGATGGCTGAGCCCAACAGGGCCACGGTGTCGGTGAGGTAGAGCTCGCCCTGGTCGTTGTCGCTGCGGAGCTTTGGCAACACCTCGGCCAATCGGGCCCAATCGAAGCAATAAATCCCTGCGTTGATCAGGTTGATCGTCCGCTGCTCGGGCGTGCAGTCGCGATGTTCAACGATGGCGCTCACCGTGCCTGTGTCATCGGCGATCACCCGGCCGTAGCCGGTGGGATCGGCCAGGCGGGCGGTGAGCAGGGTGACGGCGGCGCCGCTGGCCCGGTGGCGTTCCAGCAGGTGCTCGAGGGTTTGCTCGCGCAGCAGGGGCACATCGCCATTGAGCACCAGCAATTCGCCCGCAAAGCCGGCCAGGGGCTCCAGCAGTTGCTGCACGGCGTGGCCGGTGCCGTTCTGGGGTTGTTGGAGCACGTACTCCAGCTCGGGCCGGGCCGCCAGGGAGGCCTGCACCCGCTCGGCCTGGTGGCCCACCACCAGCAGCTGGCGGGCGGGATCGAGCCGCTGGCAACTGGCCAGCACCCGTTCCACCAGGGTGGCTCCGGCCAGGGGTTGGAGCACCTTGGGCAGGTCGCTCTTCATGCGGGTGCCCTTCCCGGCAGCCAACACGGCAACGGCGAGCATCGGCAGGGGCGGGATCACTGGCCGGGAATCTACCGGCCGTCCCTAGGGCCAGCCGGTGTCGGCGGCCCGTTGGGGCGGCGATCCAGCCCCCAATGGCGCCGCCAGGCACTCGTGCTGATGCCTGGGTGGCTGGCCTGGGCCCGCTGGCGGGCCGCCAGGATCGCGCTGGCCTCGGCCCGGCCCGTGGGGTCCCGGTAGGGCTCGGCGGCCCGGCTGGCCAGGTGCGCCTCCTCCATGGGGCTGAGCGCTCGGATCAGCCCCGTGGGATCGGGGCGGAGCGGCTGGGGGCTGGCGACGGTGCCGTTGCTCCAGGTCTTGGCGGAGCTGGTGGCTTCGTTGGGGGCGCTTTCGGGCCCGGGGGCGAGGCTGGCCAGCTCCAGGCCTCCCTGCCGCAGGGACCAGCGCACCGCGGCGGCGCTGCAGTAGGTGAGCAACCGGCCCTGGGGTCGCAGGGCGCTGGCCAGCTGGCCCAGGAATTCCAGGCTCCAGAGCTGGGGGCAGTGGCCCGGCGAGAAGGCGTCATGGAGCACCAGATCGCATTGGCCCCGGGCCTCGGCCAGCAGCGCCGCCAGCTGGCTACGGGCATCGCCCAGCCACCAGTGGCCCCAGGAGTCTTGGGGCGCGGTCCTTGGCGGTTGGCCCAAGCCTCGATCCTGGTCGGCAGCGGGGGCTGGGGCCTGCAGGCGCCAGTGGCCGGAGGCGCCCAGCTGGGCCAGGGCTTCCAAGGTGGTGGGGCGCCAGCAGCTGCGAAAGGACGGATCTGCTAGGGCCAGCTGCAGGGGGCGGGGATCGAGCTCCAGGCCCCACCAGCGGATGGCCAGGCCCCGGTTCTGGGCGGCCTCGAGCAGGGCGGCGCTGTTGTAGCCGAGGCCGACGCAGAGATCGAGCACCTGGAGGCAGTGGCCCGGCGGGAAGCGCTCCAGCTGGGCCGGGGCCACGAATTTGCGCTCGGCCTCCCGGCGGGCCCCCTCGGCGCTGTGGAAGGCCTGGCCAAAGGCCTCGCTCCAGAGGGTGGGGCTGCCATCGGCCGTGGCGCGCCAGCTCAGGGCCCCCAAGCGGTCAGCCAGGCGTGGATGGGTTGGGCCATCTCCGGCCCCTGCAGGCAAGGGTTCGCCCCAGAAGGCCGGTTCGATCACCGCTGGCTCAGGCCTGGAGCCGCTCCAGGTCCTCCCAGAAGCCTGGGTAGGACACAGCCGCCGCCTCAGGGCGATGGAGCTGGGTGGGGCCGTGGGCCACCTGGGCCGCCACCGCCAGGCTCATGGCAACGCGATGGTCCGTTTCGCTATCGACTTCGGCTCCGTGCAGGGCCAGGCCGCCCTGGACCGTGAGGCCATCGGCGAATTCCTCGATGCGGGCGCCCATGGCCCCCAGTTGGCGGGCCATCACCGCCAGCCGGTCCGTTTCCTTGACCCGCAGCTCCTCGGCGCCGCTGACCCGGCTGATCCCCTCGGCGTAGCAGGCCGCCACCGCCAGCACGGGGATTTCATCCACTAGCCGGGGGATCAGCTCGGCGCCAATCGTGAAGGCCTGGAGGGGGCCGTGGGTCACGCGCAGGTCGCCGACCGGTTCGCCGGCCACCTCGCGGCCATTGAGCAGCTCGATGCGGGCGCCCATCTGCTCGAGCACATCGAGCACGCCGGTGCGGCTGGGGTTGAGGCCCACGTTTTGCACGGTCAGGTCGGCGCCGGGGGTAATGGCGCCGGCCACCAGCCAGAAGGCGGCCGAGCTGATGTCGCCCGGCACGATCACGTCCTGGCCCCGCAGGCTGGCCCCCGGGGTCACGGTCACTTCCGTCATTCCTGGTCCACCAACGCTGAGCTGGGCGCCGAAGGCCCGCAGCATCCGTTCGCTGTGGTCCCGGCTCTGCACCGGCTCGATCACGGTGGTGTCGCCTGTCGCCGTGAGGGCGGCCAGCACCAGGGCACTTTTCACCTGGGCCGAGGCCACCGGGGTGCGGATCGTGGCGCCGCGAAGCTGCTGGCCCTGGATCGCCAGGGGGGCCAGGTTGCCGCCGCTGCGCCCGGAGATCTGGGCTCCCATCTGGGCCAGGGGGCCGCCCACCCGCTGCATCGGCCGGCGCCGCAGGGAGCCATCGCCCGTGAGCACGAAATGGCGGCCGGCCCGGCCGGCCAGCAGGCCGAGCATCAAGCGCATGGTGGTGCCCGAGTTGCCGCAATCGAGCACGTCCTCGGGTTCGCGCAGGCCATCGAGGCCCACGCCTTCCACGCTCACCAGCTGGCCCGCTTCAATCGCCGAGATCGTCACGCCCATGGCCCGCAGGCAGGCGGCGGTGCTGAGCGGATCCTCGGCCGGCAGCAAACCCGTGATGCGGGTCGTTCCCTCGGCGATCGCGCCAAACAGCAGGGCCCGGTGCGAAATCGACTTGTCGCCCGGCACCTGAACCACCCCCCGGAGGCTGCGGGCCGGCTGGGTTCCCAGGGCGAGGGGCATGGGGGCAAGGCATCAGGTGCCTGAGCGTAGGCAGGGGCCGCCAACGGGGCCGAACCCAGCCCAGCTGCCCCCAGCCGATTAGCCCAGCAACAGGCCTCCCTCGTTGCTGAGGCTTTCCTGCCAGCTGCGCAGGTCGTAGAGGAGTTCCTCCAGGCTGAGGTCTCGCAGTTCTCGCTCTAGGGCCCGCTGCAGGCGCCGCTCCAGGGCCGCCAGCACGCGCTCTTCGGCTACGGCCTGCGGTTCCGGCGCCGCCAGAGCGTCAGGATCCCGTTCCAGCAGTCCGATCGGAGCTGCCGCCGGGACACCTACACCCACCCCGCCCCCTCCCGCCACTGCCACAAGCACGGCGGCCACAGGGATCTCCCTGGCAGGGCGGCCCAGGCGATAGCCGCCGTAGCGGCCGCGGCGGGCCTCCACTAGGCCTGAGCGCCGCAATTGCAGCAGCAGTTGCTCGAGCATGGGCTGGGGCAGGCCCTGGGCGTTGGCGATGGCCGTGATCGATTGCCAGCGCTTGGGCTCGGCCGCCAGTTGCAGCAGGGCCCGTAGGGCCTGGATCCCGCTTTTGCGCAGCAGCTCGCTCAGGGTCTCGCTCCCTGGGCCAGCCGCTCGAGCACGTGTTCGAGGGTGTAGCCAAACAGGGCGGGGTCCGGCTCGCCCTGGCCCAGGTCGGCCAGGCCCAGTTCCGCCCAACGGGCATCGATGCGGGCCTCCAGCTCAGCTGGCCTGCCGAGGGCCTCGCCCCAGTCGTGGCGTTTTTCTGGTCCCACCTTGGTGGTGGCATCGATGGCCAGGCGGCCGCCCAGGCCGAGGCGCTCGCTGGCGAAATCGAGCGAATCAAAGGGGGTGTCCTCGAGCACAAACAGATCCCGTTGGGGATCCACCTGGGCGCTGATCGCCCAGATCACCTGGCGGGGATCGCGGATGTTGATGCTTTTGTCCACCACCACCACGAACTTCGTGTAGGTGAACTGGGGCAGGGCACTCCAGAAGGCCATCGCCGCCCGCTTGGCCTGGCCCGGGTAGGCCTTATCGATCGCCAGCACGGCCAGCTTGTAGCTGAGCCCCTCCATCGGCAGGAAGAAATCGACGATCTCCGGGATTTGCTGGCGCAGGATCGGCGTGTAGAGGCGGTTGAGGGCAATGGCGAGCATGGCCTCCTCCTTCGGGGGCCGGCCGCTGAAGGTGGTCAGAAATACCGGCTTTCGGCGCTGGGTGACGCAGTGGAAGCGCACCAGGGGCGAGGCTTCCTCGCCGCCGTAGAAGCCCATGTGGTCGCCGCAGGGGCCATCGGCTGCCAGCTCGCCCGGGGTGATCGTGCCTTCGAGCACCACTTCGCTATGGCTGGGCACCTCCAGGTTCAGGGTTTTGCAGCGGGCCAGGCGCACCCCTTCACCGGCGTAGATGCCGGCAAACAGCCATTCGCTGAGCTGCACCGGAATTGGCGTGGCCGCGGCCATCACCAGCAGGGGATGGACCCCAATCGCCACGGCCACCTCCAGGGGCTTGCCCAGGGCCGCGGCCTTGCGCAGGTGCCGGGCGCCGCCGCGCACGCTCAACCAATGGACCGTGGCCGAATTGATCGACTGCTTCTGCAGCCGGTACACCCCCACGTTGGGCACGCCCGTTTCCGGGTCCTTGGTAATCACCAGGCCCAGGGTGATCACGGAGCCGGCATCCCCGGGCCAGGGGCGCAGCAGGGGCAAGACGTCCAGGTTCACGTCGGCCCCCTTGAACACCTGCTGCTGGCAGGGGGGGAGCAGGTCCAGGTCAGGGCGGGCCTTGAGCAGGTCGAGCAGCAGGCCGCCAAAGCGGCTCGCTTCCTTGAGGCCCTTTGGGGGCCGCGGCTGCTGCAAGAGGGCTAGGCGCTCGCCTAGGGCCTCCAGCTCCGCGGGGTCCTCCATGCCCATGCTCCACACGACCCGCTCCACCGTGCCCAGCAGGTTCACCGCTACGGGCATGGAGGAGCCGATCACGTTTTCGAACAGCAGGGCTGGGCCGCCCAGGGCCAGGACCCGGTCGGCGATTGCTGCCACCTCTAGATCTGGATCCACTGGGGCCGTGATCCGGCGCAGCTGGCCCCGCTGCTCCAACAGCTCCAGGAAGCCCCGCAGATCGCGCCTGGAGCGCCGGGCCTGGCCCTTGCCGCCTGTCGTCAGAGCTGAGCCCATCGGCGAACCCATCGCTGAACCGTTGCGGTGCTTACTGTGACGCACCCAGACCTGCATCGCGGCCGTGCTGATCTCCTACTTCCCCACCTCCGAATGCGTGCCTGCGGTTGGGGGGACAGCCGGTGTCGACGCCGCTAGTTCCGTGACCTGGCCCGACGCGGCCGTGGTGATTGATGTGCTGCGGGCCACCACCACGATCGCCTGGTCACTCGCCAACGGCGCCGAGGCGATCCAGGCCTTCGCCGACCTGGCCGAACTGGAGGCGGCCGCCAGCGCCTGGCCGGCAGGCAAGCGCCTACGGGCCGGCGAACGGGGCGGCAAGCGCCTGGAGGGCTTCGACCTGGGCAATTCGCCCCTTGCGGTAACGCCGGCCGTGGTGGCGGGCAAACGCCTGTTCATGAGCACCACCAATGGCACCCGCTCCCTCGACCGGGTGCGGCCCGTGGGCCTGCTGGTGACCGCTTGCCTGCCCAACCGCAGCGCCGTGGCCCAGCGCTTGCTGGAGTCCGGCGCCCAGACGGTCTGGATTGTGGGCAGCGGCTGGGAGGGCGACTATTCCCTGGAAGACAGCTTGGCGGCCGGGGCCGTGGCTGCCGCGGCCATGGACCTTGGCGAAGGCGGCACTGTCACTAGCGGTAACGACGAGATGCTGGCGGCCTTGGCTCTGTGGCAGCAATGGCGCCAGGACCCCGAGGGCTGTCTGCGGGCCGCCAGCCATGGCCAGCGCCTGATCGCCTTGGGCGACCACGACGCCGATTTCCGCTGCTGCGCTGCCGTTGACAGCCTGACGATCGTGCCCACCCAGACCAGCCCAGGCGTGCTCGAGGCCCGCTGAAGGCCTTCCCTGCCCCAGGGGGGCCGAGGCGGCCCACCACAACCCCTAAAGTTCGGCCACCAGGGATTTTGCAGCGGTGACAAGCTTTCTGGCGGCGGCAATCCAGCTCACCAGCACCTCCGATCCCGAGGCCAACTGGGCCGCCGCCGAGGAACAGATCGAGCTGGCCGTGCGCCGCGGTGCCGAGTTGGTGGGATTGCCCGAAAACTTCGCCTTCATGGGCCCTGACGCCCTGCGCTTGGACCTGGCGTCGATGCTGGCCGAACGCAGCCAGAAGTTTTTGGTGACCATGGCCCGCCGCTACCAGGTGGCCCTGCTCGGCGGCGGCTACCCCGCCCCGGCCGGGGACGGCCTGACCTTCAACCGGGCCGATCTAGTCAGCAAGGACGGCCAGCTGCTGGCCCGCTACGACAAGATCCACCTCTTCGATGTGGACCTGCCAGACGGCAACACCTTCCGGGAATCGGCCACGGTGCAGCCCGGCTCCAGCCTGCCGCCGGTGGTTGAGATCCCCGGCCTTTGCAAGGTGGGTCTGTCCATCTGCTACGACGTGCGCTTTCCTGAGCTTTACCGTCACCTGGCCGCTGCCGGGGCCGATTTGTTGATGATTCCCGCTGCCTTCACAGCCTTCACCGGTAAGGACCACTGGCAGGTGCTGTTGCAGGCCCGGGCGATCGAAAACACGGCCTACGTGCTGGCCCCGGCCCAAACGGGCCTCCACTACGGCCGCCGCCAGAGCTACGGCCACGCCATGGTGATTGATCCCTGGGGCACGGTGCTGGCCGATGCGGGCGTCGCGCCAGGACTGGCCGTCGCACCGGTGGATCCCGGCCATGGCGCCCGGGTGCGGGCCCAGATGCCGAGCCTGCAGCACCGTCGTCCCGCCCTCTTCTGAACGCCCCGATGGCTGGCCTGGTGTCGCGCCGCCGTCCGAGCGTGGGGCGGACTGCTCTTACGGCCCTTCGGGCCCTGGGCTTGCGGTCGGCCCTCGGCTCGGGCCCGGCCCTGGCCCTTGTGCCCCTGGCCCTGGCCCTTTCGGCCCTGCCGGCCCTGGCGGGCAGTCCGCTCTCTGCCTGGCGAATTAGCCGCGAAGGCCAGTTGGAGCTGCGCACCGCCCCAGACCTCCCCCTGAAGGCCTTCTATGAGGCCGGCCGCGGCGGCATGGGACCGAGGGTTTGGTTTGACATGCCTGGGGCGCCCATGCGCACCCGCACCATTCCAGGCAGCGGCCTGGTGCGCCAGATCCGGGTTGGTAAGCCCACCCCCGATTCCACCCGGCTGGTGGTGGAGTTCCAGCCCGGCACCCAGCTCGATCCCAACAGCTTGAAGCTGGTTGGCACCGCCCGGGACCGCTGGCGCATGGAGCTAACCGGCCTGGCCCCCTACGGCCTTCAGGCCCTGGGCGAAGGCGACATCGAGGCGCCGGTCTCCACCCCCTCCTGGCGCCAGGGGCCGATTGCGGCTCCCCAGCCCCGCCTCGGCACTCCGGTGGGCAGCCTCTCGGCCAGTGGCCTGCCGGATGTGACCCGGGGTCGCTTCAAGGTGGTGATCGATCCCGGCCATGGCGGCCCCGATCCCGGCGCCGTCGGCATCAACGACCTGCGAGAAACCGATGTGGTGCTTGATGTGGCCCTGCAGGTGGCCCAGCTGCTCCAGGCCAAAGGAGTGCAGGTGCTCATGACCCGCACCTCGGAAGTGGACGTGGATCTGCCGCCCCGGGCGGCCCTGGCCAACAGCAGCGGCGCCGATCTATTCCTCAGCATCCACGCCAATGCCCTGACCATGGCCCGGCCCGATGTGAACGGCATCGAGACCTTTTATTTCGAAAGCCCTCGCGCCCGGGCCCTGGCCCAGGCCGTCCAGGACCAGGTGTTGGCCGTGTCACCTGGCAGTCCCGATCGCGGCGCCCGCACGGCCCGCTTTTACGTGATTCGCCGCACGGTGATGCCCTCGGCGTTGGTCGAGATGGGCTTCGTTACGGGCGACCTGGATTCGCCGCGGCTCGCCGATGCCGCCCATCGCCGCCGCCTGGCCCTGGCCATCAGCCGGGGCCTTCTCAACGTGCTGAGGCAGGGCCCGTGACCAGCCTGCTTGGCCTCTTTGATAGCGGCGTCGGCGGCCTGACGGTGTTGCGCCAGGTGTTGGCCCGGCGGCCGGGCCAGCGCTGCCTCTACTTGGGCGATACGGCCCGGGTGCCCTACGGCCAGCGCAGCCCCCAGGAGATTCGATCCATTGCCGCCGAGGTGATCCGCTGGCTGGGGCGCCAGGGGGTGGATGGGATCTTGATGGCCTGCAACACCACCAATGCCCTGGCCTTTGATGTGGCCGAAGGCCTGGCCGGGGTGCCGGTGCTTGGCCTGATCGACAGTGCCGCCAGCCAGCTGCAGGCGGACCGGGTGGGGGTGCTGGCCACCCCGGCCACCGCGGCCAGCGGCGCCTATGGCCACAGCATCCGCGCCGTCCACCCCGGCGCCGAGGTCGTGGAAGTCGGCTGTCCGGCCTTTGTGCCCCTGATCGAAGCGGGTCAGCTGTCGGGTCCCGCCCTACGCCAGGCCGCCCAGTCCTACCTGGAGCCCCTGCTGGCGGCCCGGGTCGAAGTGATCGTGCTCGGCTGCACCCATTACCCCCTGCTCCAACCGTTGCTGCAGGAGTTGCTGCCCCCCGATGTGGTGCTGGTGGATCCGGCCGTGGCCGCCGCCGCCCGCCTGGATGGCGTGCTGGCCCCCTGCCTGGACCAACCGGCCCAGCGGCTGGAGCGCTGTTGCTTCCGGGTGACGGGGCCGGCCGCACCCTTTGCGGCAGCGGCCACCGCCTGGTTAGGCGAGCGGCCCGAGGTGCAGCAGGTGGACTTGCAGCAAGGCGAGCTCCAGCCAGGCGAACGGCTCCTAGGCGACCCGCTGCCAACCAACCAGCACCAGCCCAGTGGGGCCTTCTAGGATCGGTCCACCGCAGGGGGTCATGGCAACGGTCGCAGAGCTTCTCCAGCCGGTGGAGGTGGATCTTGAAACCCTCCTTAGCGACCTGCGCCACCTGATCGGTGCGGGTCACCCGATCTTGCAGGCGGCGGCCGAACATCTGTTCAGCGCCGGCGGCAAACGGTTGCGGCCCGGCATTGTCCTGTTGATCTCCCGGGCCCTCTCCGCCGATGGCGAGCTAGGGGCGCGCCACCGGCGCCTGGCCGAGATCACCGAAATGATCCATACCGCCTCCCTTGTCCACGACGACGTGGTCGATGAGGCCGCCACCCGCCGTGGGGTGGCCACCGTGCACAGCCGCTTCAACCACCGGGTAGCTGTTCTCGCTGGTGATTTCCTCTTTGCCCAAGCCAGCTGGCACCTGGCCAACCTCGACAATCTTGAGGTCGTGAAGTTGCTCTCGCGCGTGATCATGGATCTCGCCGATGGCGAAATTCGCCAGGGCCTGTTCCGCTATGACACGGGCCAAACCTTCGCCACCTACCTGGAAAAGAGCTACTGCAAAACGGCCTCCCTGATTGCCAACAGCTGCCGAGCCGCTGGCGTGCTCAGCGGCCTGCCCCTCGAGCGCCTCGACGACCTGTATCGCTTCGGCCGCCAGCTGGGCCTGGCCTTCCAGGTGGTTGATGACATCCTCGATTTCACCGGCAGCGACCAACAGCTCGGCAAACCGGCCGCCAGCGATCTGGCGTCTGGCTACCTCACTGCCCCAGCCCTCTACGCCATGGAAGAGCATCCGGCCCTGGCCGGACTGATCGAGCGGGAGTTCTGCCAAAGCGGCGATCTGGAGCAGGCTCTTGAGCTGGTGCGCAGCAGCGAAGCGATTGGCCGCTCCCGTGCCCTGGCCCAGGACTTTGCCCGAGATGCTGCCGAGGCCCTCACCTGGCTTCCCCCTTCCGACTGCCGCGGGGCCTTACTCCAACTCCCCGAATTCGTGCTCAGCCGCCTTTATTGAGTGGGTGTTATCGATGGAGTCAGCCGGCTTTAGTGGGGGCTGATCATTCAGCCACTATTTTAAGCCAGTGGGCAATAATTGCCCTTGCCTGGTAGAGATAAACGCTCTTATCGATTGGGATCTACGGAAGTGAACTTGGCTATCGAGGCAGCCTTAAAGGGGCACCTCGCTCAAGGCGTTGATCATCCGAGCGCTGGCTGGGTAGAGCTCTTGGCGCTGGGCTTGATCCATCTCCGGAGGCGCCAGCACATAGAGCCGGCAGCCTGCCGTGGTGGCGGCTATTGCGCCGGCGGGGGAATCCTCAAAGGCCCAGCAATCCTTCGCCACTACCCCGAGGCGACTGGCCGCCAGGAGGTAAACATCGGGAGCCGGTTTGCCAGCTCCAAGGGCCGGGTCATCGCCGAAGACCCGCTCCGCGATGGGCGCTAGCCAGGGGTGGGAGGCCGTTTTCAGGGCGACCGCATCGCGGGAGCTGCTGGTGGCTAGGGCCATCGGAATCCCCCGTTGGGCGCAACGGAACACCAGGGCCTCGGCCCCAGGCATCGGTTGGGCTAAGACCAGGAGGGCCTCGGCTAGGGGCTGGCGCACCGCCAGCAGTTCAAGGGCCGTGGGTGGACTGGCACTGGTTTCCCCAATCCAAGCCAACACCTGGCGCACGCAGTCCTGTCGCCGCCGTCCCCGCAGGGAGAGCAATTCGGCCCGCTCCAGGGGGCGGCCAAAGTGGCTAGCCGCCTCTTGCCACGCCCGGGCATGGAGCGGCTCGGTGTCGAGCAGCAGACCATCGAGGTCGAAGAGGCAGGCGGCGGGCCGGGGCATGGAGCCATCTTCGATCACCGCCTTCGACCACCACCTTCGATCACCGCCTTCGACCACCACGGTCCGGGCACTGACCGATGGGCGGCGCTCCCCCTTGCGAAGCAGCCCCAAGCTGACTGAATCCTGCCCAAGGGAACAGGTTGGCAACGCTGAGTAGGGGGACTGGCCTGGCGCTGGAGCTGGTCTCCAGCTTGGTCGCAGCAGGGGCGCCAGGAGCGGATTGTGGTGGGGGACCCGTCCTGGGAAAAGCGCCGGAACCGCGACTAACCTCAGGGTCGCTAGCGACCAATAATGCCTGAAATCACCTTGCTCCAAACGCTCGAAGCGATTGCCAATCGCTGGCAAGTCCTTTCAGCTGAGCAACCTCGGGTCCCCACCTCCGAGCTCCTAACCCAGGCCTGCGCAGCCGCCGGGGTCGAGGTCAATGGCCGCGAAGTGGAGGCAGTGTGCCTGGCCTACCGAATTCCACCCGATGCGTCCCGGGACCAGCGGCTGTTGCTGCTCACCGTGTTGCTGGGGGACCAGCGCCTGCGCCTGGAAGCGGCCTTCCGCCTGCTTGACCCCAACTCCCGGGGAACGGTGGAACCGGCCCAGGTGCAGCGATTGGTCCAACTCTTTGAGCTGCCGGAAGCGGAAGCCAAGGAGCTGGTGGTGGAGCTGAACCGGGATGGCTCAGGTGAAATCACCCTCGCTGATGTGCTCGCCTTCCTGCCCCAGGATTTTTCGGCCCATCCCAAGGCCTATCACGCGGCCCATCTGGGGGGCCGGCCCGAGGCCCATGGGGTCAGGACCGCGACCGAAACTCCCCCGGCCGCGTCGCCGGCGGCGGTCAATGGTCAGCCCGTCGCCAGCCCGGCCCCTGCCAGTTCCGCCCCTGCGAGTCCCCCGCAAGCGAGCAAGGGCGGCACCTCCCCATTGCAGATGCGCATCGGCCTGTTCCGGTTGCTCCAGGGGGCGGCCTACCGCAGTTTCCGGGAGAACTATTCGGCCAATTCCGAAACCCATCTGCGCGCCTACGACCTCCCCTACACGATCCCCAACTTCGCCGGGTTTGTGAATGCGGCGGTGGATCTTTATCAATCCCTGGGCATTGTCGAAGCCGGCGCCGAGGCGCCCCTTGAGGAGTTGCGCTTCTCCGTTAACGGCATGCTGCAACAGCTGGAAGGGCGCATGGCCAACTGGGCCACGCTGGAGCCCACCGCCGAGATGGTCGCAGCTGAACAGGTGATTGAGTCCGAGCTTGATGGACTCGATCACCACCACCAGGTGTTTGCAGCCGCCATGGAACTGGTGCTCAGCGGCGCCCTCCAGGGTCACGTTGTCGCCGAGATCGGCCTGGAAGATCTGCAACTGCACGAACTCAATCGTTTGCGCCACCAGGAGGATTTCCGCGAACTCTCCGCCCATCGCCATCCAGTTACCCCAGACGACCAGGCTGATGGACAGTCGGCCACGCCCTTTCTGGAGCGCTGGCATCGGGTCATCGTTGACGATTCCGACACCCGCTACGCCGGCGCCATCCTGCCGACGCGCTACTGGTATGAGGACTTCATGCCGAAGCTGCTCAAGGCCGCCTCGGTGATGACGCGCTCGGAGCTTGCGGCGATTGAGGCTGAAACGGAAGCGGATCTCGATGCCTGGTTTGAACGGCGTAACCAGGCTGGTGATTTTGATACCTACGCCACCGCCCTTAAGGCCCATTTCCTGGGGTGCCCGTTGCCTGTTAAGCAGGAACTCAAGCAAGCCTGGGAATTGAGCTATCATTATATTAATGGTGTTCAAAAAAGGCGCGAGCGGGAGGAGTTTGGTCGCGAGAGCGGTTACCTCTCCGAATATGTTGCCTTCATTGATGTCTTCCTGGGCCGCGATGACATCGAGCGATCGGAGATGCGACTGAGCTTTCCCTATTACCTCGGCCCCGCCACCTGGCGGTTCATGCATACCAGCGCCGAGCTGATTCATGCGATGCCCCCAGGGGAGCGTCAAAACGAAGCCTTGGCTTGCTTCAAGCGCTTCTTCCCGGCCCTGGCCACCATGTATCCCTGTCCCTATTGCCGGTTCCACTTGAATCGCTACGTGGTCAAAAACCGGGAGGTGACCATGTATCCGATCGAATATCTCCTGCTCGGTCCCCAAACACCCACCGAACACATTGAGGTGACGATCGATTCGAAGCTGGCTTCGATCACCGATAGCGCCGGGCTGAGGCTGTTTCTCTGGAAACTGCACAACACGGTGTCGTCGTCGATTGCCCGCAGCGAGCCCTGGTTCCACCAGGAAAGCGACGCCCACTACACCACCCGCTACTGGCCCAGCCTCGATTCGGAACTGGCAAGGGCCCGGGCCCTGGAGGAGCCGAGCCTGCCCTTAGAGCGGATCGAACGCATCTATGCGGTGATCAAAAAGGCCAGCCACCTGTCGATCCTGCGCGATGAGCTGCAGCAGGCCCTGCGCCGGGGCGACAAGGAGGAGCTGCAGCGGGTGTGGGAGCGGGCCGAAGCCTCGGTAGACAGCGTCGAGCAGGCCTTGCTGGCCTCCCATTTCCTCTCGGCCACCTACCACTACGACCCCAGCCTGCAACTGGAGCCGCCCCACTTCAGCGCCGAGGAAGAGGCCCTGGCCCGCAGCGGCTACTACGTGGAGGCCTGAGGCAGCCGCTTGCGGCAGCAGTTGCCCCCGGCTTGGGGGCAGCTCGGCTGAAACGCTCCGGCTGGAAGCGATGGGGTCTTGGGTTTACCCAATCCCCCCTTTTTTCTTCTTGCCAGGGGCTTGCCGCTTGGCGCCTGCCTCACGGGGCGTTACAGGCGCCGCTCCACGACCCATGT
>CAINZT010000094.1 GCA_903855705.1 uncultured Synechococcus sp. | reverse complement strand
TGCAATGCCCTACATGGCTAGCCCTTGGTCAATCCCTGAGCCCGTCGAGCCGGGGGTGCAAACCGAATGTAGCGGCGCCGGGCCGTGAAACAAGCCACAACCGCTACCGGTAGTGCGAACATTTGCACCATCGTCGCTTCGGTCCTGGGTCAGATCCCGCCCTGGACAGGGCATCAGGGCCTCAGGGCGAGGGCTCAGCCAGCCGCCGCCGCGACAGGTGCCAAGCGCCTGGACTGCCGGCCAGGGCAACGAAGGGGATCGGCCTCCCCTGCGGGCAGGCCCAAGCTGGGGCGTTGATCCCCAGACCCATCGTCCAAACGGTGCCCGACCTGCCGCCGCGCAACGGCAGCGCCGGGGAGCCATCGGTGTCAATAGCTACAAGGCGGGCCATGGGCGATCTTTAGGGTCTCGAAAATTCGATCCTTAGGAATGGTTGGCGCCAACGCCGGTTTCAGCCGCTATTCCGGCCCTGCGTCGGGGGGGGCGGCCCTGCCGACCACAGCGGTGGCCGCACCACCAAGCAGCACCAACCTGCTGGAGGTGATGCGCGGCCTCACGGGCAGCACCACCGAAACGGTGGAACGGGGCAAAACCATCTTCTTCCCCGGCGATCCCGCCGAAAAGGTCTATCTCTTGCGGCGCGGCGCCGTGCGCCTGTCCCGGGTCTACGAATCGGGCGAAGAAATCACCGTGGCCCTTCTGCGCGAAAACAGCCTGTTCGGGGTGCTGTCCCTACTCACCGGCCAGCGCTCGGACCGCTTTTATCACGCTGTCGCCTTCACGCGGGTGGAGATGGTGACGGCCCCGGCCGCCTCGGTGAAACGGGCGATCGAACAGGACGCCGCCGTGGGGCTGCTGATGCTGCAGGGCCTCTCGTCCCGCATCCTCCAGACCGAAACCATGATTGAAACCCTCACCCACCGGGACATGTCCTCCCGGCTGGTGAGCTTCCTGCTGGTGCTCTGCCGCGACTTCGGCGTGCCAGGCGGCGAAGGCATCACCATCGACCTGCGCCTCTCCCACCAGGCGATCGCCGAGGCGATCGGCTCGACCCGGGTCACGATCACCCGCCTGCTCGGCGACCTACGCAACGCCGGCCTGGTCCAGATCGACCGCAAGAAAATCACCGTGTTTGACCCGCTGGCCCTGGCCAAACGGTTCAGTTGATCCCAGGGCAGATCCCAGCTCTGCTGGCCAGGGGGCCCGCAAACCTGCCCCCAATTTCAAGCCGCCCCGCGCTCGGCGGTTGATACTGGCTCTCCCCGCCCCTTCCCGTGACTGGCTGGCTCCTGATCCTGGCGTTGCTGGTCCTCGGTGGCGTGCTCTCCACCCTGGGGGACCGGCTGGGCAGCCTGGTGGGCAAGTCGAGGCTGAGCCTGTTCAACCTGCGGCCCCGCAAAACGGCCGTGTTGATCACGGTGATGACCGGCAGCCTGATCAGCGCCCTGTCCCTGGGGCTGATGCTGCTAGTAAGCCAGCAGCTGCGGGTGGGCCTATTCGAGCTCGATCGCATCGAGCATCGCCTGCGCGACAGCCGCACGAACTTGGCCCGCACCCAAGCGGAACTCAAGCGCAGCCACAGCGACCTGCTTCAGGCTGAGAAGGGCCGCAAGCAGGCGCGCCAACTCCTGGCCGAAGCCGAACGGCAGGCCCGATCCCTGCGGGCTGCCCTCGGACCGCTGATGCAGCAGCGCCAGGCCCTGGAACAGCAACGGGACCAGCTCAACCGCGACATCAGCGCCAAGGACGCCGACATCCTGCGCAACCAGCAAGAACTGGCCCAGGTCAAGGGCCGCATCGCCGCGGCGGGCAAGGAACTCAAAGAACTGGAAGCCAACCTGCTGGCCCTGCGTCGCGGCGATGTGGTGATCAGCAGTGGCCAGTCCCTGGTGATCGCCAAGGTGCAATTGCAAAAGCCAAGCCAGCGCAAGGAGGTCATCGAAGCCCTGCTGCAGCAGGCCAACAAAGTGGCCTTCCAGCGGGTGTTGCCCGGCCAAAGCCCGGAGCGTCAGGTCCTGCTGGTGCCCCGCGGCGACATCACCAAACTGGAGGATGTGATCACCAAGCCCGGCACCTGGGTCGTGAGCATCGTTTCGGCCGGAAACGTGCTGCGGGGTGAGCGGCGGGTGGTGGCCTTCCCCGATGTGCGGCCCAACCGCCAGGTGGTCCGCCTGGGCGAGCAGATGGCCACCACCGTGCTGGAAGCCGACGAACGCAGTCCCCAGGAAGTTCAGAGTCGGCTCAACCTCCTATTGGCTGCCACCTTCACCCGGGCCCAGCGCCAGGGGGCCCTGGCCGATGGCCTGCAATTCGACATCAGCAGCTTCAACCGGCTCGGCAAGCAGCTCAGTGAGCGGCCCAGCGGCCAGACGGTGCGGCTGGAATCGGTGTCCCAGCGGGACAGCGACATCGCCGATCCGCTGGTGGTCGAGTTGCGCTGGCTGCAAACCCCCGGCAATGGCCAGGCCGGCCGCAGCCAGCCTTGAGCGACCCGGCGGGCAAAGCCAAGGCCCTCAAGGCCCAGACCAGCGCCAGGGCACAGGCCCGTAGCGAGTCCGAAACCGCCACCGACGGGGCCAGCGAAGGGGCTACCGACGGGGCCCAGGCCACCTCCCCAGGCGCCGGCCCCTTCGCGGCGATCGATCCAGGCCGTAGCAAATGCGGTCTGGTGATCAGCGACGACCAGGCCAGCTCGATCCTGTTCGCTGCCGTGCTGCCGCCCCAGCGGGCCCTGGCCCAGCTGCGCCAGTGGCAGGAGCAGCACTCCCCCCTAGGGGCCGTGCTGCTCGGCAACGGCACCGGCAGTGGCCCCTGGCGCCCGTGGCTGGCCCCGATCGCGCCGCTGATTGTGGTGCCAGAAGCGGGTACCACCCTGGCGGCGCGGCAGCGCTACTGGCAGCTGGAACCGGCCCAGGGCTGGCGGCGCCTGCTGCCAAGGGGTCTGCGCCAGCCCCCCCGGGACTGGGATGACGTAGTCGCCCAGCTGCTGCTGGAACGGCACCTGGGCCGCGACCTGCCGCGCCGGCTGGCCCAGGGGCAAGGCGCCACTCCCTGAGGGCAGGCCTGCGCTTTGGGGCACCCCCATCGCCCACCCAGCCAGCCCCAGGGTCGGCCACCGGAGGAAGCCTCAACGAACCGCCAGCCAGCAAACCGCGGTCATGGCGAACGCGGGCTCCCATGGTCCCAGCGACCCACTATTAGGCGACCCACTGTTGTGGGTCATTTAGGCCTTGCCTAAAATTTGGCGCGCACGGTGAAGACGTAGTCGCCACCGGGCTCGAGCTGGTAATCGGCCTTCAGCAGGAAGCGCAGCAGGGCGTCCTGGATCAGGGCCCGGCCCAGGGAGGGCTCCACCGACAGCTCGCCGCGATCGAAGGCCCAGCGAAAGGTCCAGCGGAAGCCACCGGCGGCCACCTCCCCTTCCAGCAGCTTGCTGCTGAAGCTCTGGTGCAGCACCCGCAGCTGGGCAGTGGTGGTGGGCAGGCGACTCAAGGGGACGGGGGGCTGGGGGCGGGCTAGCTGGCTGGAGAATGGGCTGGGGGCTGGGGTTTGGCACCAGCCTCGACCAGCTTGGCGGCAGAGGGAGCCACAAAACTGTTCAGCCGGTTGGCGGCCCGCTCCAGGCCGAGGCGCTGAATCAGGTCAATCCCGGCACTCACCTCGGCCAGCACCTCGCCCAGGATCGGCTGCTCCGAGGCCTGGAAGCGACCGAGCACATGGGAGATGGTGCGCTCCTTGCGCTCCACCGGATTGGCCGAGGGGGCGCCGATGCCGATGCGCAGCCGGGCGAAGTCCTGGCCGCCCAGGTGGGCGATCGTGCTGCGCAGCCCGTTGTGACCACCGGCGCCGCCAGAGGCCCGCAGCCGCAACCGGCCCAGGGGCAGGTCCATGTCGTCCACCAGCAGCAACAGCTGGCCCTGGGCCAGTCCATACCAATCAAGGGCAGCCCGGATCGAACGGCCGCTCTCGTTCATGAAGGTCTGGGGCATCAGCAGCCGCAGCCGGCTGGCCCCCTGGCCCACTTCACAGAAAAGGCCCTGCAACTTGGCCTGATTTTTGAACGGGACCCCAGCCGCCGCCGCCAGCCGCTCCAGGGCCATGAAACCGACGTTATGGCGGGTGCCGGCGTACTTGTCACCGGGGTTGCCCAGGCCAACCAGCAACTGCAGGGACCCGGCGGGCGAGGCGGTCATCGAACGAGCAACAACGGGCGATCACTGGGGGCAGGATGCCAGGCGAAGAGCGCTGGGACCGGGGCACCAGGGGGCCAGCGGTTGGGTGGGCCGGGGGCTCGGGAGCGCCGGGTTGGGCAGATCAGGCGGAAGGTGCCCGGGGCTGCTCAGTCGCCATCTCTGAAACCCCAGGGCTACCGGCACCGGCCTGGCTGGCATCCAAGCTTTCGGTTGGTGCAGCTGCAAGGGGAACGGCTTCTGGCGAGACTGCTTCCGAAGACTCGACTGCAGCGGACACGGCCGAGGGTGACACTGCCGTGGTTGCGACTGCTGTGGTGGCAACTGCTGTGCTGGCAACTGCTGTGGTGGCAACCGCTGACGCGGAGACCGTGTCGTTGGAAACGGTGTCAACGGCCTTGCGGAATTCCTGCTCGAACTGGCTGGAGGCCGACTGGAAGCCCTTGAGGGTCTTGCCGAGGGTTTTGCCCAGCTCGGGCAGGCGCTTGGGACCAAACACCAGCAGACCGATGGCGGCGATCACGGCCATTTCCGGCAGGCCGATTCCGAAAATATTCATCGTTTCGAAGCACCGATGGGTGGATCCAGCATTAACCCGCCCAGGCCGATGGTCAAACAACCAAAGGCCTAGGCGGGCATGGGATCCGGGTTAGGGATGAAGATCAAGGGCTGGCAATCAGCCGGCGCCGTTCCAGTTGACGGTGATGCCGTCAAGCAGCAGCGACTTGTTATAGAGCTGGAGAATCACCAGCAGGAAGACAAGGAAGAGAACCATAAAAACTCCCATCACAGGAGTGGTTCCCCAACCCGGTACAACCTTGCCGTATTCAGAATTGAGGGGACGCAGAAGGTCTCCGAGGCGGGTGCGTTGGGCCATGACGGCTCGGTCCTCTCTGGCAGGGGATCGGTCTGGTTACTTTAGGGGTGTTGCGGCCCGGATCGAGCCCAGCTGTCGAGAGTTGTGATGGAAGGGGGCCCCGGGCGCCCCTTCCGGCCGGCTTCGCCACCACCCCCCAGCCCCCGCGCCCATGGAAAGCACCTCCTCCCCCGCCCTCTCCGTGGCCCTAACCGTGCTGGCGGTGCTGCTGTCGCTCACCGGGTTTGGCATCTACACGGCCTTTGGGCCCCCTTCTAAGCAACTCACCGATCCCTTCGACGAGCACGAGGATTGAGCCCAGTGCTGGGGCCTAACCCCGCCCAGGGATCAGGAACCCTGAAGCCCCTGCCAGGTGCACGCCCTCAGGCGAGGCGCCTGATCCGATAGCTGGCCATTTGCCAAGGCCGCACAACCGCCGCCTCGGCCAGACGATCCAAGACCTCGGGGGCCTGGGTGAGCGGCCGATCTAAGCCATCGATCCGGCCCAGCAGCTGCCAGCCGGGGCCCAGGTCCAGCCTCTGGCGTAGGGGACTGAGGTTCTGAACGGTCAGCGCCAGGTCGCCGGCCACGGGCGAGCTGGCGCCCTGGGAAGGCAAGCAGCGCAGTCCGATCAGGCGCAGGTGGGGAGCGCCCAAGCCCAGGATCGGGCCTGGTTGGGACTGCCCCTGGGCGGGTGCCCCAGACCCTTGCGGTTGGCCTGTCTTTGAGCCCTCGCCCAGGGGCCGCAGCCAGGGCGGTTCCCGGAAGCGCACCGCCTGCGCGGCCACACCGGCCTGGCGCCAGCCCCCTGCGCAGGGCATCAGGGCGAGGCGCAGGCGCTGGGGGCCATTGTCGGCGCCGGGGTCGGGCCAGGTGGGAGCCCGCAGCAGCGACACCCCCAGGCGATCCGGCGTGCCAGACGCCCCCTGGGGCCCATCCAGCAGCACCGCCAAACCCGACCCGGCCGCTTCGGCCGCCAGCCAGCTGATCACCGGCAGCTCCCAGCGGCTGCGCTCCCGGGCCGTGACGGCCGCCGCCGGCCGCTCGATCACGCCGCCGCTGGTGTCGGCGGCTAGGCGCAGGGCCGGGTTGGCCAGGGGCAACTCCAACCGCAACAGCTCATGCACCTGGCGCCAATCCACCGCCAGGGTGAGCTCCAGGTAGGGGCTGGCGGCCCTAAGCACCCCATCGAGACGCAGCCGCGAGCGACCACAAATCCCCCGCCAGACGAGGCGCACGCAGAGGGGTCCGGTTTCGGCCAGCTCGGGCGGCCCATCCCAGCGCAAGGGCAAGGGCTGGCTGCGGTAGTTGGCGGCCAGGTCCCAGGCATCCCAGAACTCGCCCCGGTCGGCCCAGCGGCACCACTGCAGGGGAGCCGCCAGCTGGGCCAGGCCATCGGCCCCCCAGAGCTGCTCCAGCCCAGCGGGGCCCATCAGGGCGGTGACCAAGCCATTGCTGAGGCGCCAGCGGCCGCCCGCGGCGGCGGCCCCAGGGCCTGGCCCCTCGCCGCTGCCCAAAGCCCCGTTTGCATCCAGATCGGCAGTCACCGCTTCCGGCTCAGCAACCAGGCTCACCGGGTGCTGCACGGGCAAGGGCGCGCCCGAGGGGAACGATCCACCCAGGGCAACCCTCCGATCGGCAGCTGGCAGGGGCTGGCGCTGCAAGGGCAGGTAGCCGATCCCGGCGGGCAGGGGCACTTGCAGCCATTGGCCGCCGCCGGGGGCCGGTTGGCCCAGCAGGGGCTGGCCCGCCAGGAGCCACTGGCCGGCGGGCAGCCGCAGGGTGAGGGGGGCCGCCGCCAGGGGCTGGAGCTGGACTAGGGCCCAGGGCTCAAGCCCCTGATCCGGCCCAGGAGCCCGCTTCCGGGAGCCAACGGCGGCCCCCAGCCAAGCCAACAGGTCTTGATCCCGGCCCCGGGAGGCCGCCCGTCGGGCAGCGCGCCACTGGGGTTCGGCCTGCTCGAACACCTCCGGAATCGAGGTGCCCGGCAGGATGTCGTGGAACTGTTGGAACAGCAGGGGCCGCCAATCGGGGGGCCCATCAGGTAGCCCTGAATCGGCCTGGCTGGCCCGCAGGGCCCGGGCGATGTCGGCCTCGCGCAGCAGCCGCTCCAAGCTGCGGTTGTGGCGCTTTTGATCCGGGCGGCTGGTGGCGCAGCCCCGGTGCAACTCCAGGTAAAGCTCATCGCGCCATACCGGCAGCTCCGCGGCCAGGGGCTCCAGCTCGGCCAGGTACTGGCGCAGGGTGCCGTGGCGCTGGGACTGGGCCTGGGGGTGGTCTTGCCAGAGCTCCAGCTGCTCGAGCATCTCGGCGGTGGGGCCGCCGCCGTGGTCGCCCACGCCCGGCAGCCACAGGGCCCGATCCAGGCCCGTGCTGGCCTGCCACTCGAGCCGATAGCGCTCCATCGCCAGCGGGTCTGCGCCGGTGCCGATCGGGGCCGTGGCCAGGGCGAGCACCTCACTGCCACAGCGGCTGCGCCAACGGAACAGGCGATGGGGGAAGGGGTTGGTGGCATTCCAGGCCAGCTTGTGGGTGCAGAACCAACGCACGCCGGTGGCCTGGGCCACGGCGGGGAGGCCAGCGCCAAAGCCAAAGCTGTCGGGCAGCCAGCAGAGCTGGTGCTCCCATTCGGGGAAGGTGGCGCGGCTGTAGGCCTGGCCCAGCTGGAACTGGCGCAGCAGCGAGGCCGTGGCGATCAACACGCAATCGTTTTCAACCCAGGGACCATTGATCGGCTCCCAGCGGCCCGCAGCCATGGCCTGGCGGATGCGGGCGAACAGGGCCGGCCGGTGCTGGGCGATCCAGGCGTAAAGGGCCGGGGTCGAGTGGCCGAAATGGAGCTGGGGGTGGCGCTCCATCAGATCGAGTGCCGACTCGAAGGTGCGCTCCGCCGCCCGCCAGGTGTCCGCCACCGGCCAGAGCCAGGCCAGATCGAGGTGGGCGTGGCCGAGCAGCTGAAAACCGGCCGGGCCTGGCCTCAGCTGGGACTGGGGCGCCTGGAGCGCCCCCAGGGCCGCGGTGAGGCGCCCTGGCCCATCGGGGGCCTGGGGATCGGCGCCCGCCAGGGCCGCCTGCAGCGAAGCCGCCGCCGCCGGGTCCTGGCCCCGGGCCGCCCGCAGGGCCACCAATTCCAGGGCAGTGCCGGCCAACAGCCCCTGGGGATCGGAGCGATCGGTGGGCTCCAGCTCCAGCCGGCTCTCGACCAGGGCACCGTCGTCGTGGCGGGGGCTGCGCAACGCAAGGCTGAGATCCAGGGCTTCGCCCCGCCACCAGTGCTCGGGCAGCACCCAGCGGCAGGCGGAATCGAACAGGTCGCCTTGATGAACCGGCTGGCCGGCGACCGCCAGCACCACCGCCTCGGCCCACCAACGCAGCACCAGCCGGGCCCGGGGCGGGGCCCCCTGCTCGGCCCCCTGCTGGAACAACTGGCGCCATTCAGGCGGGCACTCCAGCCGCAGGCTCAAGCGCAACCACTGGCCGCCCCGGGGCCAGATCAGCAGGCCGCGGGCAAACCAATCGGGCCGATGGCTCGCGCCCCAAGGGTTGTCGATCGCCGGACCCCCGGCTCCGTGGGGGCCTTCAGCCAGCCAGCGGGCCTGCAGGTCGCGCCGCGTCCGTGACTGAAACGTTTCAATCCAGGGGCGAACCACCCCCTCTAGGCCCTCTGGCATCGTTCAGCGCCATCTGTGCCCCATAGGATGATGCGGCTGCCGCAGGGTCGTCCCAGGGCCCACCTGGCGCCTGTCACTCCCTGTCACCCGCCGGACGGACCATGCTCGCCCTCAAGATCTCGGTTTACTCAGTCGTTTTCTTCTTCATCGGGATCTTCGTCTTCGGCTTCCTGGCCAGCGATCCCACCCGCACCCCCAGCCGCAAGGACCTGGAAGATTGAGCCTGAACCGGAAGCACAAACCGGTCCTAGCCACCTGGAACTGACCCAGACCCCATGGCAGGATCGGCGCCGTTTCCGCTTCGTCGGTGCCCTCGCCCACCCTGTCTCGTTGGACATTTGCGGCGATGGGATCGGCACTGCTGGTGGCCCTGCCCCCAGCAGGCGCTGAGCCACTGGCCTCCATCGCCGCAACCCCTCAACCGGGCGCGGTAGGAACCCAGGCTTCCTCAGCCCCCGCCCCAACCCCCCAGGCCCAGGCCCTTACCCAAGCGGCCCCGGCCCAAACCCCAGCAGCAAGGCAGGCCCAGCCGGCCGCCCAGCCCTTCGCTCCGCCGGCCCGCCCCCTCACCCCGGCGACCCCCGAGCAGGCCCCGCCCCTAGAGCTGGAATTGCAGGCCGATCAGCAAGGCTTCGACCTGCTGCTCAACCGGTTCGTCGCCACCGGCCAGGTCAAGGCCCTGCTCAATGGCGGCCGCCTGCTGGCCGACCGGCTCGAATTCGACCCCACAAGCCGCAGCGTCTACGCCAGCGGCAGCGTTCGCTTCCAGCGGGGGCATGAGTATCTACAGGCCAGCCGCCTGCGCTTCAACCTGATCCAGGCCGAAGGCGAGCTGGAGGATGTCTACGGCGTCATCGACCTAGAGACCGCCGAGTCCGACTTCGACCTGGCCCGCCAACCCAGTGGCGCCCTGCTGCCGCTGAGTTACTGGGAGAACCCGGATCCGCTGCTGAGCCGCCAGGCCAGCTTTGCCGTGGCCGATGGCAGTCCGGCGCCGGGGGCCAGCGCCACCGCGCCCCAGCCAACCAGCACCAAACCCCTGCCCGGGGCCCAGGTGCTCCAGGCCTTACAAAGCCAACCCCTAGCCCCGTCTGTCCAGCCCCCCGGCGCCGGGGTGGAGAGCTACGGCAGTGTGGCCGCCACAATCCGGCCCCTGGCGATCAGCGACTGGCGCATGCCGCCCGTGGCCCTGGCGCCCCAGGCCCTCTCCATGGCCTGCCAGCCCCTGCTGCCGCCAATCCCCAACTGGCACCCCTACCCCCTGGCCGTGACCCTCTGGGGCGGCCAGAGCATCGATTCCAACTTCGGTGAAACGTTCCAATTCAAGGGGCGACTGCGGCCCGAATACGAACTGGGATTGGGCTTCAACAAGCGCCTGATCGATGCCGGCCCCGTGGCCCTGGAATGGGACAGCAACCTATTGGGCCACCGGGCCCTGCAGCAGGCGGGCGGCGAGTTCAACCAGAGCGTCAAATACGCCAATTCCCCTGCCCAGGGCTTCGGCGAAATCACCACCGGCCTGGGGGTGCGCCTCTGGGTCCAACCCTGGTTGAGCCTGGGCTTTGTGGAGGGGGTGAGCTGGCTGAGCACGCCCAGCAACTACGAAAAAACTTTCCGCCAGAACTACACCCAGTTCCTCAACTACCTGGGCTTTGAAATCGAGGCCTTGGTGGCGCCCCAATGGTCGCTAGTGGGCCGGGTGCACCACCGCTCCGGCGCCTACGGCACCTACAGCGGTGTGTCTGAAGGCAGCAACGCCTATCTCATTGGCCTGCGCTATCGCTTCGGCTCTTCCCCCGCTCCCCGCCAAAAGCTGGCGATGGCGCCACCCCTGGGCTGCAACGATCCAGGCCGGAGCAACCGGGTCCGGCCCAAGCCCCTAGGCGAGATCCTCAATGACGTGGCCATGGGGCCGCCG
>CAINZT010000093.1 GCA_903855705.1 uncultured Synechococcus sp. | reverse complement strand
TGTGGCACCGGGTGGAACCGTGGCCGCCTATGCCTGGGATCTGGAAGGTGGGGGCTTCCCCTATAGCGACGTCAACGAAACGCTGAGCGCCGTCGGCCGGCCCACACCGATGCCGCCCAGTCCCCAGGCCTCCCGCCTTGATATGTTGCGGGATCTCTGGACAACTGCCGGCATGGGTGATATCGACACCAGAGTGATCACAGTGGAACGCACTTACTCCGACTTCGATGACCTCTGGAACACCGTCATCGGGGGGCCAAGTGCTGGTCAAGCCCTCGCAGCGATGAACGAGGAGGAACGCACCCGCTTCCGTCAGGTGCTGCAAGACCGCTTGCAGGCAGCCGGCAGAAGCTCGATCACCCTGACAGGACGTGCCCATGCCATCCGTGGGAGGGTGCCAAGCCCGTGAAATGTCTACCGGAGTCCTTGTTTTGGCCGCTTCTGACACCGCAATTCCTGGCTTTGCCTGGTGTCGAGTCGTGATGAACACGCCTTACTGGAGACTCCGGATTCACGCCTCTGTTCCATCTGGCCCCTGGGTGGCCGGCAGGTGGCCGGTCTTGACCCAGATCGTGCAGCCCGCCTCACTTCAGGGCCGTTGAACGCTGCCGGGCGGATTGCGTAGCCCGCTGCCAGCCAGATAGGTGCCGTGTCGTCGTGAACGATCCCATCCAGCACCAGGATCTCTTCTCCGCAGCCATGGCTGTGTCGCTCGAAACAACTCCCCGGGGCATAGCGCACGATCGAGATAGCCCGGGCCACCTCAGCGCCGCAATGATCCAGCATCCGCCGCTCCACCCCGGCCATCGGTGAAGACGCCCATGGCAGGTCAACGGTGTCATGCACCACGCGCTGGTTCAGATCGGCGTGGACGTCAATGGACCTGATTCTGCTCAACCAGCAGCTCACTATCGGAATCCAACGCACTTGCTTCTGCTTGCGTTAACGGCCCTGGCGTTTGCGCCTTGCGCCATTATGCGATCAAGGCGCCGCCGACCTGGCGGGATCTCTATGCCAGCGGGCAGAAACTGCTACGGCAAGGGTTCGTGGCTGCTGAGTTGCCGGGGCGGTTGGGGCTAAGGGCAGAGCGCTGGCAGGAGATTTGTGAAGCCTGCAGTGTGCGGGTGGTGGCTTTGGGGGTGGATGAGTTGGGAATTATGGATTGATTCACACCTAGTGAGCAGTTGCTAATAATCTTTGCATCACACCAGGAATTCTCGATAATCCGCTCCAACAAGATTGTCGCATAGGGTAATTAAATACTGCATCTCATGAAAATATGCGGATCATAGGATTCGGGTATTGTGCCCTTTCTTATTATTTTGGCCCCACTATGTCTCCAAAGGATAGGGCATTGCCACCGTTGCGTGTGTTGTAAGCGCTAACCATAGCCGCCTTCAGGGTATTTGTATTAAGATCGCCAGCAAGCGAATCAACGTTAACGTTACCCTTTGACTCTTCTGTGTAATTCCAAAAAATTACGTCAAAATAAACCTTATTATTGAGCCGTTTATTCTCAAGAAGAATGAGACAGCCTTCGGCGAATTGTGGGTATTTAGAAGAGACGTTATTTAATAGGGCGCTTAGCTTTGGTTCGCTAAAATCAATATTGACAGCAAGTAAAGCCTGCTCAAGTTCATGAGAAGTCCGTAAAGGTAGCGACGCAGTTGGTGTTGTAGATTGCGTTGTGGACTGTGCCGTGGGGAGTGACGGTGACGGTCGCATGGTGGCGAAGTTAAGAATCAATCCAATAGTTAGCAAAAGTAATCCAGTAGGAATAGCCCATCTCTTTTGCTCTGCCGATACTTCAATGATTCCTCCGATCTTTGTTACAAATGCTAGGATAAGAATAAACAATCCAGCGATAATAAGCAGGTTAGGGATCGGTGTGCTTTGTATCGCTTTGATTACGGTTTCCATCATCCTCCAGATCAACAGAAATTTAAAAGGTTGGTCTTCTATAGCAACTTAGCCTGGCATCTTTACGAATTCAGGATCACGCCTTGATGCGAGATTTGACCAAAACACCAGCACCTGCGTGGGTATTGTACTAAAGAATTACGTTTTGAGCCTTAAAGTTGTGCATCCAACCTGCTGCAAATGCACCCGCTAGGCGGCATTTAATGCTGATTTGTTTTTCTTAATCAAAAGCAACCTTTGAATAAAGTGCAATAGCCAATAGCAAGAACTAAGGAATTGCCATTCTGGAATTAGTTTGTTCACTTTCATGTCCTCGATAAATTGAATTTGCGATCAACCCGAGATATTGCTTTGCTAAGTTTACTTCAAGAGAGATTAAAGCGAGCTAAATAATCGTTGGGCCCATCCGAGAACCACGTCTTTTATACACGCCCTTTGCCTGAACTATTGTGATGCAGCTTTTGTAATGCATCATCGCATTGATGTGTATAGTTTTTTTAATGATAGCTGCAACTTTTGGGTTTCGATTCATGGCTCCGTAATCCACATGTTCTCTTGACTACACAATGCCTGCCCCTCCCCTCTGCATGTAAAAATGACGCCTCTCCAATCTGAACACTCGCAACCAACATGGTGCTTGATGGGGCATAACAATGCTTTGTTACAGCGAGACTGTCATACCTGATGCCGCGCTGGCGAATGAGGCCGCCAGCGCGACAGAGCTTGGAACAGATTTCCAAGAGGGTGGGCAATCTTCTCTAGGCCATTCCTATCGCCTACGCCCTCCCCTCCACCTGCACCAAAAACGCCTCAACCCAGTCATGGTGCTGCTTCTGGGTGATCGCAGCCGCCACCGAGGCCCCTTCGGCTAGCCGAAAGCGCTGCCGGAAGGCCGTGACCAGCTCCTCCAGCTGGGGCCGGGGCAGGCCGCGGATGGCGCCATGGAGCTGCTGGATCACCTCAGGCCTTAGGGCCGCCAGGCCAACAGCGCCTGGCTCCGCCGGCAATTGGGCCGGGGCCAGGGTCTGCACCTCAGGTGTGATCGCCCTCGCCTCCGTCACTGGCTGGGAACGACTGCCCTGCCTCTGAGGAGCCCGCTCCTCCCGCAGCGAACTGGTGACCTGCCGCTGCTGCTTGTCGTAGAGCGCAAGCCCAAAGGGATTGCCAAAGGTAATCAGGGCCCGTTTCATCGCATCGGTTTCGGCCTCCTTGAGGGCGGATTCATGGGCTAGGCCCAAATCCACGTCGATGCCATGGCCAGCGCCACTGCCCTCCCGGATCAGGGATGGGGCCCCACTGGCCTGGTTGCCGAGGCTGATTCGCACCCGGGCGATGTAGGTGACACCCCAGCCGCTCTTCTGATCGCGGCCAATGGGGCGCTGACTTTCAGCGACGCAGCGCAGCTCGATTGTTTCCCGCTGCCAGCCGTCAAAGCCAAAGATCCGGTTCGCTTCCCTGATGGCTACCCAACCCTCCAAGTAATTGAAGGAGCGTCCGGCCTGGGAGCGGGTCTGCACATTGGCCCGGTTGAGGGGAGCGGCTAGGGCGGCAGCTTGCTCGGAGGAGAGAAGCAGCCCGGTAGGTGTGGCTGAGGCAGTGGCTGGGATATCCGGGAGTTGGGGGCTGGGCGGCCTTTCGGACTCTGGGGCTGGTGGAGCCTCGATCTCCGGCCGGCGCAGCAGCTGCAGGGCAGTTGGCTTCTGGGCTGGGCTGGCCGCAGTGGTTGGCCTGGAGCTATTGGCGGTGGGGATGGTGCTGGTCATGGCCTGGGGTGGAGCGTTGGGCGGAGTGGAGTGGAAGGGAAGGGGGCCTGGCTTTCTCGCCGGGCCCCGAAATCGAGACTCCCTGTGGGGGGGGGGTCAGTGGATCGACCAGCTGCGCCGCGATACCAGCTGGGCGCCTTGGATCTGCTGGCCGGCCTTAAGGGCTGCCTTGATCGCCCCCTTATCGGGTGCCGTGGCCGTAGTGATCCGCAACCACTCGGGAGCCAGCTCCTCCTCGGCGCTGATCTCGACGGCCTCGCTGCGGCGGCTGGTGAGTTCGTGGTGGGGGAAGGAGAAGCGGGTGGCTGCCGGTTGCAAGCGGGTGAGCACGAAGACCAACGTGTTTTCAAGGGCATCGGACCGGCGTTGATCGCACTTGGCAAGTTCCACCATGCGCTTGGCCTGTTGCTGGCGGTAGTTGCCTTGGGCCCGGAGGTGATCGATCACCCAGCAGGTGGCATCGGCCTTCCGGGCCAGGGCCTCGCGGTTGCCTTCTTCTGCCAGAAGGGCATCTTCTAGGGCCTTGATAGCGGCCTGCTGCTGCTCGGGCTCTTCTGCCTCCAGTTGATCGGCTATGCGGGCGATGCTGGCGGTGAGCTCCTGGGCTTCGATGCCGAGGTGCCAGAGGCTCTGAGTTGCTGGAACTGGTGCCGCTGTAGCTGGGACTGTTAGGGGCTTGGCAGGGTCTGGCGCCAGGGCGGCGGAGGTAAAGCGGGACATGGGACTAGGGCAAAGGGCTGGAACCAAATGGAGAAACGAAGGGCTTATGGCCCCTCAGGGTTGGATCTCAACCAGGGCGATGGGCTCGCCATCAGCGGCGATCAGGTGACGGGCCTGGCGGACCAGGGAGGCGGTGCCCGAGGCGCCGGGGAAGGCGACCACCAGGACCGAGGCCTGGGCTGGTGTGGCTGACTCCAGAGCCCGGCGCAGCATCAGGCCATTCCGCAGGGGGCCAGCGGCGCGGCCATAGCGGCCCCATTCAGCAGCGATCACCTCCACTGGCCAGACGAGGGAGCGGGCGGCTTGACCGATCAAGCGATCGGCACCGCGGGCACCGCCATGGAGGAGGAGCAGCACGCGCCTGCCGGAAGTGCCCTGGAGCAGGGCGGCAACAATGCGATCAAGCGGCCAATCAAGATCACGGCCGCCACCGGCCACGATCACCAGAGGAGCTGAATGATCGGCAATCGGATCACAACGGGAGCGCGCCAATGCGGCGGCCTGGAAATCAAGGATCTGGGCCATTGGCTACAGGCAAAACAACAACGCACCAAGCTCCGATCAGCGCCCCATAGGGGCGGGAGGGGAAGAGCAAACCCAGCTCTTGGCGGGCTTTCCTGGTGACCCTAATTCTACCAAAACGGGCGTACTATGGGCCGATTTGGCTGATTAGGAAGGGTGATCTTTTGTGGTGGCCAAAGGGTTTAGGGCGAACCAAAAGGTGGAACAGTGGGGCCGGCCCGAGCGGGAATCAAATGATTATTAGGGTGCTATTAACGGCTGAAAGCCAACACAAATGAAAGTGAAATAGATCCGTAATTTCACTGATTGATCGGTGCCCGCCATGAGAATCTTTTGCCACCGCAGCCGCGGGAGGGGAGCTCTGGCCTGGGGACCCCACAGCACCAGCTCCCCGGCGGCGGCGTTCACAGAACATCAGGAGAGGGCAAGGGTGCGGCGCAGCCGCACTCGCAACGCCCTTGCGCCGCCTGACACGATCTAGCCGCGCCGCCGGATGGTTTGAGGCAGGGTGATGGAGTGGATGGTCTCTGCACGGCCTCCTTGCAAAACCCAGTAGTTGCCGTGCCCTGGGATCAGATCCGCAGCTAATTCGATGAAGTGAGAGCTGGCCGCGAACCTTTCCCAGCCGCTTTCGTTTTACGCGGGTGGAGGTGGTCCTGCCAATCTTTGTTGAATCCAACTTGGAACCCGACGGCAATCCAGGATTGCGTAGATGTCAATCGTGTCCGCCTCGATCAGGTATTAGAGGGCGAATGGGAAGCGTTTGATCAGCAACCGGTGATACCCATTCACCTGCAAATGGATACCGGTATACGCGGGAAGCAGCCGAACGTCAGCCTCGATGGCATCGAGGAAGCGATCGCCAAGACCTGGTGACTGACGTTCCTAGAAGAATCAGCCGCTGCGGAGATCCCTTTTGGCGCCCTCAAGGAGCCTGATGTCCACGCAGCTCAGCCCTCAACTCATCCAATGCGGCATCCCAACCTTGGAAGCGAGCTTCTCCCTGCAGCACCTGTTCGCGCCGGCTCCGGAGGACGTCTCCATGCCAGTCGGGGGACAGCACTTGGGCAGGATCCTTGGACAGGTCGGCCCAGAGCAGTTCCATGGCCAGGAGCTTGTCGGCCACCGTCATCTGGGCCAGTGGGAGATCCACCGTCATCGTCAACGCGCCCCCAATCCTTTGCTGACCTGACTGTAGGTGGATGGACCGGATTCGGCTCAGCCAAATGGGATGGCCTTGGGCATGGATCATCTGGATGCGGCCTACCAGCTCGGGCCAGTGGCTACCGGCCCTGACCGCGACCAGTTCGCCCGGGCGGAAGTCCATGGGGCGAGGGTAGTACAAACGCTCAAGCTGGCAATAGCCTGGTGCCCAGGTCCGTTTGGCCCATTGGCGTTGCCTCTGATGATCGTGAAGCAGAAGGCCTCGAAAACCCTGCTGGGCTTGGCGGGCCTGTCCCTTGCTGCCCTTGGCCCCCTGGGCCAGGCGGCCACGGCTGCAACGGTGCTGTCAATCGGTGATGGCGACACGATCAGCGTGCTGGAGCGGGGCCAGAAGCTCAAGGTGCGTTTGGCCTGCATTGATGCCCCCGAATCGGCCCAAAGCCCCTATGGGATGGCGAGTCGCAACCAGCTCAAGGCCCTGCTTCCCCTTGGCTCCACGGTGAGCCTGCGGGTTCAGGCGGTGGATCGCTATGGCCGCTCGGTGGCCGAGGTGATTGGGAGGGGCACGATCAACCTGGCGATGGTGCAGTCCGGCCAGGCGTTTGTCTACCGCCAGTACCTGGGCCGCTGTGATCGAGGGGCTTACCTGGCTGCAGAACGGCAAGCCCAGGCCCAGCGGCTGGGGGTGTGGGCAGTGCCTGGGGGGATTACGCGGCCCTGGGACTTCCGGCATGGGGGAGCGGGGCACCGCAACGGAGGGGCGGCCCCAGCCGCGGCATCCTCAAGCGCGCCCGACTCGAGTTCTCAGGCAGTCCACCCCAGCGGGGCCAAGACCACCTGCAAGCAGATCGGCTCGTTTGCCCGGGCTCAGGAGTTGCTCAGGCAGGGGCACAGCTATCTCGATCGCAATGGGGATGGGGTGGCTTGTGAGGGGTTGCGGTGAGTTGATCGGTCGAGAACAGAAGGGATGTAAGGGCAAGGGTGATCAATACGATCGGGCGACGTCCTTCATGACGGGCGCAGGAGCCCCCCCCTACCGCCATGGCCCCACCTTCCGACCTGGGTCACAATGGGTTAATGACTATCGCGACTGGCTTACCCCTAAACAAACGGCTAGCGGGCATGGCCGCCGAGATCCGACAGGTGATCCCGGCAGCAGAAGTGCGGCTGTTCGGTTCTTGGGCCCGTGGTGATGCTCGACCCGAATCAGATGTGGATCTATTGATCACTGCCCCAGATGATTGGTTGGGTCAAAGGGATCGATTTGCACTCCTTGGCGAACTCTGGGGTGCGGTAGCCCAGCCTGACCTGTCGGTTGACCTGGTGCTCCATTCCCGCAGTGAAGCCGCTAGGCGCGGCCAGGAGCCTGGTTCCCTTGTGTATGAGGCCATTCGCGACGGAGTTCTGCTTGATGGCTAGCCCTGAAGCCTCCCGCTTGCTGCGCGTGGCTCGCCGCGATTTGAAGATGGCGCGAAGATTGCTTGACCCGGAAGTGGAGGAGGCCAGTTGGGGATGGGCCACCCAGCAATGCCTGGAGAAGACCTTGAAGGCCTGGCTCCATACGCTCGGGACCAAACCCCCTCCTACCCATGACCTGGCGCGATTGCTGCTTTTGCTTCAGGAACTAGATGTGAATGTGGGCGATTTACTGTCTTTTCGGGCCTTCACAACCTTTGCAGTCCAGACCCGCTACGAAGACGAACCGGATGAGCTTGGTCTTGATCGTGTCTCCTGGAGCAACCGCGCTGAAGCGTTGATTGAGTTGGTGCAGAGTAAGCTCAGCAGTTAAGGAATTAATATCCCTCTTGGCATGCGAGCTCCGTAGTTCGATGTCCATGGGCGCTGCCCACTGCTTCATAGCTCTCAGGTGGTTACTCTCGCCCGCTGTGTAGCGCCTCGTCCGGCGCAATCAACTCCACCGCCTGCCGTGCCTCCCCGAGCACCTGAAAGAGCACCTGGGGCTCGGCCTGGAGCAGGGCGATCCAGTGCTCCAGATAGGCAGCATGGCTCTGGAGCTCACTGCCGATCTCCAGCCGATCGCCCAGGAGCACGGCGCCCAGCTCAGCCACCAGCTCCTCTCTGGCATAACGGGGCTTGCCAAAGGAGCCGCCAAGATCGCGCTTAAGCCGGGAGGCATGGCCAGTGGAATGGACCTGCTCATGGGCCCAGGTTGCATAGAAGGCAGCCGGCGACTGGAAGCTGGCACGCTCGGGCAACTGGATTCGATCGCGCTGGGGCAAATAGAAGGCCCGATCACCACCAAAGCTGACCGGCACCGGCCAGGCGGAGAGCACGGCCTCTGCCGCGGCTAGGCGCTCTGGCTCCGGCCGGGCCTGCAGGCCGGCTGCTTCCTGCCGGGCCGCGATGAGCCCAGCTAGGCCAGGCCCCTCCAGATCGGCTGCATTGAAGACCGGCACGGGCCGATAGCTGACCCAGCTGCGGGCTGCCCCCTCGGGGGCCCCTGCTTCTGCTTGCTGGGAGGGCTCTGCCTGATCGGACTGCTGATTGAGTTGGGGCCGCAGGATCAGGGCCGCCTTGCTGCCCTTGTTGGGGCTGATGCCGAGGCCCTGGGCTTCCGCGTAGCCGCACCAGTAGGGCAGGGCTGAACAACGAATGTGCATGCCCAAGGTGAGCAGGATCGGATTGGAACCCCGATAACGATGGCCACTGATCAAATTGCAGTGGTGGCCACCGCCTGATCCATCCCAGGGCTTGCGCCAGGGAGCAACCCCCTGCTGCATCAACTCGATCAGGCTGAGAACTAGGCGCTCCTGGGCATTGGGCCCGGACCGGCGCCCTGCTGGAGATGAGGCTTTTGATTTGGACTTCGACGAGGACTTTTGAGCTGACTGGCTAACGGCCATGGCCGGCTGGCGTGGAACGCCCCCTTGGTCCTCGCGTAGGCAAGGGGCGCGTAGCGCCTTGCGTAGCCCTTGCCCGCGAGGCCACCATGGGGCAGCCCACGCCAGCCACCCTTACGGGTTGGGGACAGTGGTTGGGCTGCTGGATTGAGTGGGTTGATCGAGGGTTGGTGGTGTCGTCGATGCCCCATTGACTAGCTGGACTGCTGAATCACCTGGGTACTGCCCAAGGCACTTGGACTGCTGGTGCCTAGAAGGCATGAGGGGGCCGGCAACTGGGTTGCCCGAACCAAAGCTCTCTACTAGCATGTATGAACAGACACGTACACACTGGGTTTGGTATGGACGTTCTCAGCAGTCGGGTGTTCATGAACGGCAACAGCCAAGCCGTGCGAATCCCCGCCGAGTTCAGGCTCAGCACCGATCGGGTGCAGATCACCAGGAGCCCCAGCGGTGATCTGATCATCCATCCCTGCCCGTCGCAACGCGGCCAGGCCTTGCTCGATACCTTGGCTGGCTTTGATCCCAGCTTTATTTCCAGCCTGGAGGAGCGGCAAGCCAATCCAGTGCCAGTGCAGGAGCGGGCCACCTTTTGATCTACCTGCTTGATACCAACATTCTGATTTATTTGATCAAAAACAGGCCGCCCCAGGTTGCTGAACGGATCGATCAGCTGGCCGATGAGGATCGATTGGTGATGTCATTCATCACCTGGGCTGAATTGTTGCGGGGCGCAGAGGGTAGTCTGCGCCGCACAGACACCCTGAAGCAACTCGATGTCCTTGCTCGCCAGGTGTCTGTCCTTTATCCAGAGGGCGATGGAATCTGCCTTCACTACGCCGTACAGGCCACAGCCCTTAAGCGTCAGGGCACCCCGATCGGCGGTAATGATTTATGGATTGCCTGTCATGCATTAGCCCTTGGTGCGACATTGGTGAGTCACAACGTGCGTGAATTTGCTCGTATTGATGGCTTGACCATGGTTGATTGGGCAGTTGAATAGGTATTGATCAAGCAGAGCGTGCTCCCTTTGCGGGCTTAAGACAAGGTTTTAAGGATGTCCTTCATCAACAACACCAAGTGCAGCGGATCGGTTGGCGATGACTCAAATTCACTGATGAGGTGGAGATAAAAATTACGAGCTGCCTGGCTTTCGGCATGGACCAGCAGCCCCCGACAGCCGACTTCAGTGCCGATTTGGGCGGTGCGGCTGATGACATCCAGCAACAGGGCAGCGCCCAACCCCCGGCCCTCATGGCGCTGGTCGACGCCAAGGCGGGCGAGAAGGGCGACGGGCTGGGGATACCGTCCGGCCCCTTTCCGCAGGCGCAAAGGAGCCTGTTCTGGGCTGATGCTGGCCATACACCAGCCGTAGTAGGCGACCACGTCGTGACTATCGGCTGGTGTGACGACAAAGACCCTGCTCGTGCCGCCTCTGGCATTGGCCTGGCGGGCGTGGTCGATCAGCCAGCGGGTTTGTTCGTGGGAGCGGCATTCAAAGGAGTCGAGCTGGTCTGCTGCGGCTAGAAGCCGCGGCGGGTTGTAACTAGCACTCACTCGCGGAAGGGAGAGGGGCGGTTCAGCAGTTGGCGCAGGCCATGCAACGAGCGAGCCGGCCTGCTGTTGACCTCTTCCCAGGCCTCCAAGGCCTGGGGGTCCAGGCGAAAGGCGTCGCGATCGGCCAGAACGCGTTGGGATGCCAAACGCAGATGGCTGATGACAAAGGCAGTCAGATCGGTGCCGGAAGCGGCAACGGCCCGATCGATGAGGTTGCGATCTTCCTCTGTGGCACGAACCTCAATGCGCCGAGTCCTGGTCCTGGCGATCGTGCTGTCCAAGGTCTGGGAGGATGGTTGTACGGTCATTGTACGGCTAATGGACCAGGATCGGTGCCCTTTCCGTGGTGCGATTGCTTGAGGGCTGCAGCCCGGGTTCCTGGCATGGCCTTAGCCACGAGGGCTCCTTGTCAATCTTGACGATGACGATCTGTCTCGGTGGCCGCAAGTGGAATGGGGCCGGTATGCAGCCCCCAGGAGCCAGTGGCTCCAGATGCTCACCCCGCAGCCACAACCGGCAGCGCCGGCTCCAGCTCTAACTCCTCAGCCCTGACCTGCTGCTCTGCCCTGGCCTCCCGAGCAGCGGCGATGGCATCGGCCCGCTCTAGGAATAGGGCAATCACTGGCAGCACCTCTTCTAGGAGGCAGATCTCTTCTTCCACTAGGGGCGCCTCATAGGAGCACTCCCTGACCCCCAACTCCTGCAGGCGCAGATAGCGCTCGATCCTTTGTTGGGCCAGCAGCAGCAGAGAGATGGGATGGGAGGACAGCAGGCTGGACATGGGCCTGGGCGCCTGGGGCGCAGCGATGGGACGCCAGCTGTGCCGCCGGCTCAGGCAAGGGGCGCGCAGCGCCTCGCGTCAGCCCTTAGTGGTGGGTATTCGGCCCGATCCTCCGGACTCGGCCTGCAGACCATCTCGATTGAATCAGGCCCTACGCCGATCCGTCTTCAGCAAATGCCAACCCTTGCTCTTGGGCTACTACCGCCAAACGCCGGTCTTGGGTCCACAGGCCACAGCGGCTCAGCTTCGCGGCTGCCAGCAGGTGTGCATCGACATATCCGATTCCTCGACCCATCAAGTTGCCCCGCTCGATCAGCAGCAACACCTCCGAATCGCTGGCCACCAGTGCCGTTGTTAGGCCCAGCAACAGGTCAAGCACCTGTTGTCGGTTCCGCAGATTGCCGCAGGCGATCTCACCGATCACCCAGGGATGGATCAATACCTCCCCCTCCTGCAACAAGTTGGCCAGGAGTGGTACCCCGCTGCGCAGATGATCCACCCAAACCGAGGTGTCGACGAGGATCAAGCGGCGCTCCGGCGACGGGGTATCGGCTCCAGATGGGGCTCACTGCTGCCCAGCGCCGCCAGGCGACGGGCGCTTTCCCGTTGGACCAGGGCCCCCAGGGCTTCCTTCAGCAGGGCGCTGCGTTCTAGATGGCCACACAGCTGCTCGGCCTTGGCCAGCAATTGATCGTCGAGGGTCACGGTTGTGCGCATGGACTAGGGCGTAGCTCGCATCAGTCTAGTCATCTTTTGATGATGCATTGGATGCTCGCCTGTTCACGGGCTTCCTGTGGCTGGGATTACCCGTCTTGCTGTCAGTTACAGCCCCTGGGCCCAGAAGCCAGTGGGCAGCAAGACGGCTCGGGAATGGGGGCCAATGACCAGCCCCCGGGGCACATCGACCCGATGCTCAGCCCGCGGCCACAACCGGCAGCGCCGGCTCCAGATCAAACACCTCAGCCCTGACCTGCTGCTCGGCCCAGGCTTCCCGAGCTGCGGCGATGGCATCGGCCCGCTCCAGGAATAGGGCGATCACCGGCAGCACCTCTTCTTCTAGGAGGCAGATTTCTTCCTCCACCAGGGGAGCCTCATAGGAACACTCCCGAACTCCCAACTCCTGCAGGCGCAAATAGCGCTCGATCCGTTGCTGGGCCAGCAGCAACAGGGCAATGGGATGGGAGGACAGCAGGCTTGACATGGACCTAGGCGCCTGGGGCGCAGCGTTGGGACGCATCCCGTGCCGCCGGATCAGGCAAGGGGCGCGTAGCGCCTCGCGTCAGCCCTTGCCCCGGCGGACACTGGAGCGACCCGGCGCGGAGACCCCTGACGGGGTTGGGTGTCGATGGCATTAGGGCCCATCGGGCCCGGGGCCTGACCCTGGTCCTGGTGCTGGTCCCCGACCTGACCCTGCTCCAGGCTCGATTTCGTCCTGCACCTCCCGCCGCCTGAGCCCCAGGGACACCGCCCCTGCTCCGCCCAATAGGGCCAAGGTGGCATTGATGGCTGATTCAAAGGCGTCGTTGAGGCGGCCCAGAATCTCCGGGCAGCCCTTAGAGCGCAGCTGGGAATAACGCTGGTCGAGCAAGTGGGCGCACAGGCCCACCCCGACGCCATAGAGGATGAACTGGGCCAGGAAGATGCCGGCCAAACAGCCCAGCAAAAAGCGCTCCCGGTTAAAGCGACTCCCCGGCCAGCCGCCCAGCAGGACGCTGAGCAGCAAATAGAGGCCAATGGCCACCGTGGCGATCAACACCACCATCGGAATCAGCTGCTAAAAATCCAGGCCCAACCGGAGCTGGGGCCTTCCAGCAACCAGCGGGGATTGGTGTTGGCAAAGGAGTAGTGCTGGCTGCGGCCAGCCCCCTGGCCCTGGCGGGCCCAGCCACCGCGG
>CAINZT010000092.1 GCA_903855705.1 uncultured Synechococcus sp. | reverse complement strand
GAGCAGCAGCTGGGTGCGACTCTGGCAACCGGTTTTGGCTAGCAGGTTGGCAATATGGCTCTCCACCGTGCGGGGGCTGAGCAGTAGGGCCGCCGCAATTGACTTGTTGGAGGAGCCCAGCAGCAGCTGCTCCAACACTTTGGATTCACTCTGGGAGATCTGGTCGGGGGTGTGGCCCATGCCCGCTGCTTGCTACTGGCTGGAGTGTTCCCGGGAGTTGGCCTGGCGGCCGCCAGGTTTTGATGTAGCTCCCTACGCCAGGACCTTCCCCAACCCCAATCCTTGGGAGGTAGCGCCGCAACGCAGGGTGTTAAGTCAGGCTCTGGGACCCTTCCAGGTTCGCCGTTTCCCCAGCAGTGTCTGCCTGGGCTTCTTGGGGACCAGGCTGTTGGCTCTCCGCAGCCTGGGCGCCAGCGCTTTGGCTGTCGGCACCACTGACAGCCTCTGGTTTTTGGCGGTCAGCCGGTTCCGCCTTCGCCAAGCCAGCCGCCTTAACCCCTAGGGAAAGGCTGGTTTTGACGCCGGGCTGGGCAACGGCCTTGGCCCGCCGGATCGGCAGGTTGGCCACCAGGGCGGTGACCCGGTCTTCCGTTTCCAGGCTCACATCCACCTCGTCGAGGTCGATTTCCACGTAGCGGGACACGACCTCAAGGATTTCGCGGCGCATCTGCTCCAGCAGTTCCGGATTGAGGTCGCTGCGGTCATGGGCTAGCACCAGCTGGAGCCGTTCCCGTGCTGTGGTGGCGCTGGCCCGTTGCAGGCCCAGCAGGCGATTGATGGTGTCGCGCAGGGTCATTGCAGTTCAGAAAATCTTGGTCTTCATCAGGCGGCCAAGCTTGGCGCGCAGGCCCCGGCCCATTTTTGCCGGATCCGGCAGGGGCACGTCCTCGCCCCGCAGACGCCGGGCCACGTTGATGTAGGCCTGGGCCGCCGGTGAGCCGCTGCCGCTCAAGGTGAGCGGTTCGCCCCGGTTGGTCGACACAATGACCTGCTCGTCCTCCACCACAAGCCCCAGCAGGGGCAGGGCCAGGATGTCGGTCACATCGTTGACCGAGAGCATCTCCTGGTTAGCCATCATCTTGGGCCGCACCCGGTTCAGCACCAGCTGGATCGGTTTGATTCCGTGGATGTTGAGCAGGCCGATCACCCGGTCGGCGTCCCGCACGGCGGACACTTCCGGAGTGGTGATCACAATCGCCTCCTGGGCGGCCGATACGGCGTTCTTGAAGCCGTCTTCGATGCCGGCCGGGCAATCAATCAAGACAACGTCAAAGTTGGGGCCCAGCATGCCGACGATCGCCTGCATGTCCTCGGGCTTCAGCCACTCGAGCATGCGGGGATTTCCGGCCGGCAGCAGGGCCAGGTTGGGTTCCTGCTTGTGTTTGACCAGGGCCTGCTCCAACCGGCAGCTGCCGGCGAGCACTTCCTGGGCCGTGAACACAATCCGGTTTTCCAGGCCCAGGAGCAGGTCGAGATTGCGCAGGCCAAAGTCGGCGTCCAGCACGGCGGTGCGCACGCCCTGCCGGGCCAGGGCGATGCCCAGGTTCGCGGTCAAGGTCGTTTTGCCGACGCCCCCCTTGCCGGAGCAGATCAGGATGTTGCGGGTCCGATGCGGGGTCACTTTGCCTGTTGGGGTGCAGGGAGATTAGGCCCTGGAGCTTGATTTGCTTGGTCCAGGCCGCCACTGTGGCAAGGGGCCCTTCCGGGCCTAGAACAACTTGACAGATCCCAGTAGCCATGGACGGTCCCCCTTCCCCCCATCAGCAGAAGCTGCTGGTGATGCCCGATGACGGGGTCGAGGCGGTGGTTGAACTGATCGACCGGGCCCGCGAGCAGCTGCTGCTCAAGCAGTTCAAGCTCCAGTCCGAGGCGGTGGAAGCGGCCCTGCTGCGGGCTTATCAGCGCGGTGTCCAGGTGCGGGTGATGCTCAACCCCCACACCTCCGGCGGTGACCGCTGGAACGACGATGCCTATGCCCTGCTCACCTCCATGGGCATCGCGGTGGCCTGGACCAGCGAGGCCTTTCCGGTCACCCATGAGAAATCGATGGTGGTCGACCAGTCCCATGCGCTGATCTCCACCTTCAATTTGGCCGATAAATACTTCACGGCCACGCGCGACTATGGCGTGGTGACAAGTAACCAGCTGGCTGTCCAGCAGGTGATCGCCGGCTTTGAGGCCGATTGGCACCGGGTGTTTTTCCAGCCCGATCTCAGCGCTGGCCTGGTCTGGAGCAGTTTCCACAGCCGCGGTCAGATGGCCCGCATCATCGATGCCGCTACCACAACCCTCTGGATCCAGCACCCCAAATTCGTTGATGCGGTGATTCTTGATCGCATCGTCATGGCCCGCGATCGTGGCGTCAAGGTGCGGGTGCTTTGCGGCGGCAAGCACGGCATCAGTGACTGGGACATCTATGACACCTTCAGTTCCTTGCGCTTGATGGAGCGTTTTGGGGTCAAGGTGCGCCGCCAAAAGCATCTCAAACTGCACGCCAAATTAATTTTAATTGATGGTGCGGAGTGCCAGGTGGGATCCATGAATATCGACCGCAGTGCCTTTGATGTACGCCGCGAGTTGGGCATTGAAAGTGATGCCCCTGATGTGGTGAACCGCCTGCGCGAAACTTTCCAGATCGATTGGGACCAGGCCGCCCGCTACCACGCGCCCGATCCCCTCGATCCGAGCCTGCATGAGGAGGGCGAGCTGCCGCCCGATCCCCATTTTGTCCATGATTGAGCCCGATGGAATTGCCGCCACCGGCCCTGCGCCCGAGGCCGATGGGCTCGCTCCCCCGCCAGACCACCGCCAATTGTTTTTCGGCATGATGCAAGTGGCCCTTTCCGCCTTTGGCGGCGGGCTTTCGGCCTGGAGTCAGCGCATCATTGTTGAGCAGAGGCGCTGGATGGATAACACCAGCTTTCTCACCGGACTCACCGTGGCTCGCTTGTTTCCGGGGCCCAATCAGATCAACATGGCCGTGTATATCGGGGCCCGCTTCCAGGGCCTCAGCGGTGCCCTGGCGGCCTTGGCGGGCATGCTGCTGGTGCCCTTCAGCCTGTTGATGCTGGTGGGGCTGGCCTACTTCAGCTTCAGCAGCTTGCCCCTAGTTGATCGTCTCCTGGCTGGGGTGGTCACCGCTGCCGCCGGGCTGGCCCTGTCGATGGGCTTCAAGATCCTGCATCAATATCAGCGCGATCCCGTTGCCCTGCTGCTGGCCTTGGCCACCTTTGTGGCGATGTCGGTGTTTCACATCCGCCTGATTCCGGTGGTCTTGGTGGCGGGTCCCCTGGCCATGGCCTGGTACTGGCCCCGGGGCTCCACTGGCTCGGACATCGAGCCATGACGACGGCCCTGCTGCTGGTCAGTCACTGCACCCCGAAGTCCCTGGGGGATTGGGCTAATTTGCTGGCGGTGATCCGAGATTTTCTCTCCCTTTCCCTCTTCTCCTTGGGGGGCGGTAACACCCTGCTCACGGAATACCACGAGCTCAGTGTCGGCGAATACTGCTGGATCACGTCCGATCAGTTCGCCGATCTCTATGCCCTGGCTGAAGCCGCCCCGGGCCCCAGTTCGATGTTGGTGGGCTTGCTCGGCATGGGCGCAGCTTGGCGCGAGGGGCCCGGCTGGGCCCTCCTCAGTGCCGTGGTGGCTGAAATTGCGATTCTGCTGCCCTCCACCCTGTTGATGGTGTTCGCCGCCCTGAGTTGGAATCGGTTCCAGGGTTCCCCCTGGCGCATCGCCTTTGAACGGGGCCTGGGTCCGATCACCCTCGGCATCTTGTTTGCCGTGGGCCTCAAGATCCTCCACACCTCCGACCACGGGGTTCCGGCCTACTTGGTCTCGATTGCAGTCTGTGTATTGACCTTGCGCACCCGGATTTCGCCCCTCTGGTTCATGGCGATTGCGGGCTTGCTCGGCGGCATTGGCTTGATCAATCGCTAAGGGACTAGATCGGTTCGACCAAGAGTCTTAAGAGTCCAGAGCCGGCAGGGCCCAGATCGGTTCGGCCGGTTCGATCGCGATCGCGCCGGCCACCAGCAGGGCCTGCTCCGCGTAGCCCAGGGGCGGCAGGTCCTCCGGTCCCCGGGCCACCGCCTCGGCGATGCGCAACTGCAGGGGCCGCAGTTGCAAGGCCACGATCCGGGCCTTGCCGTTGCCTTGGCAGCCGGCGTGGGCCACCCCGCGCAGGCGGCCCCAGACCCGCACGTCGCCAGCGGCGCTGATCCGCGCCCCCGGGTTGACATCGCCGAGCAGCAACACCGAACCCTCCACCTGCAGGTGGTCGCCGGAGCGCAGAGTTCCCTGATGGATGGTCAGGGCTGGGGCCTGGGGGTCTGCATGGCCTTCTGGGTCCTGGGCGGCAAGCCCCCCTGCCGCTGCCTCGGCCCCTGGCGTTTGAAGTTGGGTGACCAGTCCCAGGCTGGCGGCGGCCACCAGGGCTTCCGGGGCGGGCGCTTCCACCCGCACCAGGCGCAGGCCCCGTCGCAGCAACTGCGGTTCCAGGTCTCGCAGGTCCGCCACGGTGAGCAGCCAGTCGCCGGTTGCAAGCACCAGCTCCTCGCTGAGCCGTTCCCCCCTGGGCGGCAGGGCCCCGAGGGCATAGATCACCTCCGCCACCAGGCTGCCGGCGGCGCTGGTGGCTGTGGCGAGCCGAAGCCGGTGGGGCTCGCCGGCGTCGGTGGCCAGCAGCAGTTGGGAGGCCATGGCTGGAACCCTGTCGATGGGCGAGCAGTTATCCCAGCACCCTGCCTGCCCTGGCAACGGGCCAACTTCCTCCTTAAAGCCCCCAGTGCGGTCGATCCGCCCCCGCCAGGGCGGTGCCAAGGGCCTCTCTCAAGGGTCCGCTCACCTCCTGGGGGTGGATCAGCCAGGCGATTTCCACGGGCTGGATCAGGCTGCGCACCAAGGCCGAACTCTGCTCCAGGGCCCTGAGGTTGCGGCCATCCCAGAGCCGCAGCCCCCCTTTGTAGGGGTGGTACCCGCGGCTCTGGTGCTGGTGCAGGCCGCAATGGAGCTCCGACTCCAGCCCCTGGGCCTGGCACAGCTGGCGCGCTTGGGCCAGCAGTTCGAGCCGTTGGGCCGGGGCCAGGCCGCTCACATCACTGGCCTTGAGTAGGCGCCGATCCAGCAGGCGCTCGCACAGGGTACGCAAACTGGCTGGACCCTCTTCGCGCCAGCGCAGCAGGTGGTAGCCGGTGCGCAGGTCATCGTTGGCGAGAAAGTCGTCGTCGCCCAGCTGATCTGTCTGCCAGAGCCAGCGGGCCATCACCTGATCGGCCTCCACCAGGGCTGGCCCGAGCCGGCGGGCGGTGGCGATCGTCTGGCTTAGCAGCCAGTTGCAGACCATGTTGAGCCGGTGGTTGTAGACGCTCCGGTACATCAGGTTGCGCACCACCAGGTAGTGCTCCACCGCCATCAGGCCCTTGGGATGGATGGCGATGTTGCCATCAGGAGCCAGGGTGAGGGCGGCGAGGATCCGCTCGAGATCAAGCTGGCCGAAGCGGGTGCCGGTGCTGTAGCTGTCGCGCAGCAGGTAATCGAGCCGGTCGCAATCCAGTTGGCTGCTCACCAGGGCCTTGATCGCCGCCTCCGGGTGCTGGCCGTGTTCGAGCAGGTCGGCCACGGCTTGGGCGGTGCCGGGGGCGTAGGCCTCGAGGCGATCGCGCAGGGCGGGGTGCTGGCGCACCAATCGCGCCGACCAGGTCTCATGGCGCAGGCCGTACATCTCCTCGCCGGAATGGCTCAGGGGCCCGTGGCCCACGTCATGGAGCAGGGCAGCGGCCAGCAGCACTCCGCGGTGCTCCTCCAGGGCGGGCTTCAGGGCCACCAGGCCATCAAAGGCCTGGCGGGCCAGGTGCAACACCCCGAGCGAATGGGTGAAGCGGCTCGATTCGGCCCCATGGAAGGTGAGAAAGGCGGGCCCCAACTGGCGGATGCGCCGTAGGCGCTGGAAGGGGGCCGTGTCGATCAGGTCCATGGCCAGGGCCTCGGCCGGCCGACTGCGCTCGAGCCGGATCGCCCCATGCAGGGGGTCGTGGTAGGTGCGCTGGCTCATGGTTGGAGTGTCTGGGCCGCTCCCGGTTGGGCCATTGGGGTGGGTTGGGTTGGTTGGCTTGCCTCCAGGCGGGCCACCAGGCTGACGGCGGCGCGCTCCAGCCAGGCATCGTTCTTGCCGCCGGGATCTAGCGGTTCAGGGCCAGGCAACAGCTGGTCCGGTTCGATGCCCTGGTTCTGGATGTCACGGCCGCTGGGGGTGGCGTAACGGGCCACGGTCACGGCCAATCCGCTGCCATCGCCCAGGCCGATCAGGGTCTGGATTAGGCCCTTGCCAAAGGTGCGGGACCCCAGCAGGGGGGAGCGGCCGTCGTCCTGAAGGGCCCCGGCCAGGATCTCACTGGCGCTGGCGGTGCCGCCATTCACTAGGGTCACCATGGGTCCCCCATAGAGGCTGCCGGGGCTGGCCTGCTGGGGGGATTCCAGGCCGTCGCGCCCCAGGGTCGCCACGATCGGCTGGCCATCGAGCAGGTCGTCGGCGCTAATCAAACCCGCAGCTACAAGGCCGCCGGAGTTGTTGCGCAGGTCGAGGATCACGCCCTCCACGCCGCTGCGCACAAACCCGCCGAGGGCTTCGCGCAATTGGGAGGGCACCGGCTCGCTGAACTGGCCGATGCGCACGTAGCCGAGCCGGTGGCCGTCGCGCTCCAGTAGCCGCTCGCGCACCGGCTTGATCGCCACCTCCCGCCGTTCCAGCTCTACTTCCTGTTCCTTCCCATTCCCCTGGCGCAGCCGCACCAACACCCGGGAGCCGGCGGGGCCCCGCAGCCTGGCGGCCGTGCCCTCCAGCCCCAAGTCACTGGTCAAAACCCCATCTACCTGCAATAGGTCGCTGCCACTGGCGATGCCGGCCTGGTCGGCGGGCGAGTCCTCCAGGGGGGCAATCACCACGATCGCCGCTTCGTCCCCCTGGCCAGACGCCTGGGGACGCAGACCCAGCTGCAGTCCCACGCCACTGACCGTGCCTTCGGTGTTGGCCTTGAGGCTGGCGAAATCGGCCGGCCGCAGCAGCCGGGTGTAGGGATCGCCTAAGGGCGCCAGCATCGCCTCGATCGCTCCGTAGGCGTCTTCACTGCTCTTGATCGACTTCTCCAAAGCCTTTTGGCGCAGCCGCCGCCAGTTCACGGCCTCAAAGCGCTCCGGATCCACGTAGCTCTCGTTCACCAGGCGCCAGCTCTCCACCACCAGCTGCTGGGCATCGCTCAGGGCCCATCCGGCGGCGGGTTGTCCCAGCAGCAGCACCAGGGCCAGGGCCCCAGCCAGCCAGCGGGCTGGCTGGTTTGCTCTGGCCAGCAAAAGGGGGGCGGGACAGGGACCGCCAAAACGCCCGATCGCCGTCCTGAGCCAGGTCAGGACCTCAGCCAGAGCTCTTGGGGCCGGGGCCTGCCCCTTGGTTTCCCCCAGCCGCGGGGCCACTACTGGAGCCACTTTGGGGGCCACTGTTGCAATGGGTTGAGCCAGGGGCGGATGGGGCGTCACTTGGCTCACGGCCGGCTCAGGGCGATCGGTAGACTCTGCCAACCAAACCACCTCGCTGCATGGCGAACTCCTCTCCCGCTTCCGGCGGATCGTCCTCACCGGTCTACGACTGGTTTCAGGAGCGACTGGAGATCCAGGACATTGTTGACGACATCGGCGCCAAGTACGTGCCCCCGCACGTCAACATCTTTTATTGCCTTGGTGGCATCACCCTGGTTTGCTTCCTGATCCAGTTCGCGACTGGGTTCGCGATGACTTTCTATTACAAGCCCACCGTGGCAGAGGCCTACGCCTCCGTCCAGTACCTGATGACCGATGTCAGCTTCGGCTGGCTGATCCGTTCGGTCCATCGCTGGAGCGCCAGCATGATGGTGCTGATGTTGATCCTGCATGTGTTCCGGGTGTACCTCACCGGTGGCTTCAAGCGTCCCCGGGAGCTCACCTGGGTCACCGGCGTGACCATGGCTGTGATCACCGTGTCCTTCGGGGTCACCGGCTACTCCCTCCCCTGGGACCAACTCGGCTACTGGGCCGTGAAGATCGTCAGTGGCGTGCCCGCTGCCGTTCCCGTGATCGGCGACTTCATGGTTGAGCTGCTCCGTGGCGGCGAGAGCGTCGGCCAGTCCACCCTCACCCGCTTCTACTGCCTGCACACCTTCGTGATGCCCTGGCTGCTGGCGGTGTTCATGCTCATGCACTTCCTGATGATCCGTAAGCAGGGCATCTCCGGTCCCCTTTGATCCCCTTTCTTTTCATCCGTTCTATCCCCTAAAATCCCTCCACCCCTGGCCTAGCCATGCACGTCCTTAAGAAGCCTGATCTGAGCGATCCCAAGCTGCGGGCCAAACTGGCCAAGGGCATGGGGCACAACTACTACGGCGAGCCCGCCTGGCCCAACGACCTGCTCTATATCTTTCCGGTCGTCATCCTCGGCACCATCGCCTGTGTCGTTGGTCTGGCCGTCCTTGACCCCGCCATGCTGGGCGACAAGGCCGATCCTTTTGCCACACCCCTTGAGATCCTGCCGGAGTGGTACCTCTATCCGGTCTTCCAGATCCTGAGGGTCGTTCCCAACAAGCTGCTGGGCATCGCCCTGCAGACCATGATCCCCCTGGGTCTGATGTTGATTCCTTTCATCGAAAGCTTCAACAAGTTCCAGAACCCCTTCCGCCGTCCGGTGGCCATGGCTGCCTTCCTCTTCGGCACCATGTTTGCGATCTATCTCGGCATTGGCGCTGCCATGCCCATCGATAAATCCCTCACCCTCGGCCTGTTCTGAACCCATTCGGGTTCCCCAGTTCGTCAAGCAGCCAACGCTCACCCTCAAACCCCGGCCCTTGGTCGGGGTTTTTTTATGGGGAAAGCCCAAGCTGCCGTGGCCCTGGCGTCACCTTGCCCAACAGCTCACGGAAGCCCCCCATGGGGCAGCCGCTGGAGCCTGGCTCCGCGCAAGTCCCTGCATGCTCCAGAACGCCGCTGTAGCTGTCGACACCGTTGACGGGCATGGACTGGGCTCCAGGGGCCCGGAAGGGCCAGATCAGGGCCATTGGCGCCGGAGCCCCAGCCGCCGGGGATCTTGCCGCCTCCGCACTGCCTCCGCCGCACCACTCCGGCCCGCTTGAACGGGCGAGCCTGCCCTGGTTCGCCTGCCAGCTTGGCCAGCGCCCACCCGCACGAACTCCTGCCCATACCGTCCTCCCTTGTTTCGGTTTGCAACAAGGGATCGGCCAAGGCCGTGGCCGAAGTCCTTTGCCCCAACTGGGCTCTAGCCCCCAACCGCGCCCTAGAGGGCTTTATCCAAGTGCCCGAGCCCCCCCTGGATTGAGGGCTTTTTGGTCAAGGGGTGGGAGTAAGTGGTAAGGTTTTGGACTGCGCAGGAGCGAGAGGGTTCACCCCCTGGAGCTGCTGTTAGCGGGATCTCTGAGGTGCCGAAGGGCGTTGATGAGGTCGGACTGACAAGCAGAGGGAGGCGCAAGCCGCCGATGCTGTAG
>CAINZT010000091.1 GCA_903855705.1 uncultured Synechococcus sp. | reverse complement strand
GCAAGAGTTGCCGCACGGGCATGTGGTGTCCGCGGCGCCCTACGGGTCGGCGTCGATCCTGCCGATCAGTTGGGCCTATATCCGGATGATGGGGGCGGCCGGGTTGCGAACGGCGTCGCTGGCCGCGATCGCCTCTGCGAACTACATTGCCCGTCGACTCGACGAGTACTACCCGGTCCTGTACACCGGCGAGAACGGCATGGTGGCCCATGAATGCATCCTCGACCTGCGGCCGCTCAAACGCACTTGCGGCCTTGAGGTGGACGACCTGGCCAAACGGCTGATGGACTACGGCTTCCATGCGCCCACCGTCAGCTGGCCGGTGGCGGGCACGGTGATGGTGGAGCCCACCGAAAGTGAATCCCTGGGCGAGATCGCCCGCTTCTGTGACGCCATGGTGGCGATCCGGGCCGAGGCGGCGGCGATCGAGGCCGGCACCAGCGATCCGGCCGATAACCCTCTCAAACGCGCCCCCCACACCCTGGCTGCTGTCACTGCGGAGAGCTGGGAGCGCCCCTACAGCCGCCAGTTGGCCGCTTTCCCGGCTGGGGAGCGCCAACGGCAGGACAAGCTCTGGCCGGCCGTGGCCCGCATCGACAATGCCTATGGCGATCGCAATCTGATCTGCACCTGCCCCTCGGTGGAGGAGCTTTCGGATCGGGCGGATACCCCGTAGGTAGCGGCTGGTGGGTTTCGAGGGACTGGCGCTGGTGGCTCCCATGGGACTTGAGTGGTGGCAGGACTGCCCTCAAAGCGGTACATTCGCCCCAGAGCTGGGCCCTGGCGGATCTCCGATCCATTCCCTCCTCTTTTCCATCAATCGCTTGCATTCACCGGCAGCTTTCCTGCCCACGGGGTCATGAACGTCGACGACAACGGCCAATCCCCCAACCGCTTTGCCGGCAAGGAGGTGACCCTCCCCCCAGGCATCGGCTCCCTTAGCCAGTCGGCTAGCGCGGGCAACACCCTGCGGGTGGAAGGCACCAACGTGATCCGGGTGCCTTTTGGCGTGCGTCAGCCCCGCCGTCGCCGCCCCGAGCGCCCCGAGCGCTGGGCCACCCTGGTGCTGCCCTTCCAGTTCAATGGCGGCCCAACGCCCACGCCGCCCCAGGCGGCCTAGCCGGATCCTCCCCTAGGACATGGGGGCAAGGGCAGACAAGGATTGATCGGCGTTTCGCTGCAGGAGCTGTCTGAAAGGGCTCCTTTGGACCTGGCCTGAGTTTGGACCTCAGTAATTGCCGCCGCTGCGCCGTTGGTGCATGGCGGTGGTGCCGAGGCCATCCAGCAGGGCGCCATGGGTGACCTCGGCCACGATCAACCAATGGTCACCGCATTCCATCCGCTGGGTCACCCGGGCCTCCAGCCAGGCCAGGGCGTCCGCCAGGATCGGCTGGCCGCCGGGGCTGTGTTCCAGCTCCAAGCCGGCGAAGCGGTCGGCGCCCGGGGCAAAGGGCTGCAGAAACTGGCGCATCGGCCCGGTTTCGCGCCCCTCGGCGAGCACGTTTAAGGCGAACTGGTCGCCGCTGTGGAGCAGGGTCTGGACGGCCCGATCCTTGGCCACGGCCACCATCACCCCTGGCGGGCTGAAGCTGGCCTGGCTCACCCAGCTGGCCACCATGGCGCCGCTGAGTTGGCCCTCGCCCTCCCCTTTGACGGTGGTGAGCACGCAGAGGGGGCCCACCACCCGGCCGAGGGCCTGGATGGCCGGGTTGCTGCGGCTTTCGCTCAGGCCGCCAGTGGCGCTGCGGCGCTGGGCTTTGCGTTGCTGGGCCTGGAGCTGGCGGCCCAGGCCCGTGCCCGTTTCCTCGCAGGCCTTGAGGGTCTGGGGGTCGGGACTGAATTTCACCTTGATCGGCTCGAAGGCGAAGCGAAAGCCGCCATCGCGCAACTTGCCTTCGAGCAGGTCGAGGGCTTCGCCGCTCCAGCCGAAGCTGCCGAACACCCCCACCGGCTTGGCCCGGTCGCCTTCGGCCAGCAGGGTGCCCAGGGCAGAGACGATCGGCGTTGGCGCATGGCCGCCCAGGGTGGGAGAGCCGATCAGCACGGCATCGCAGGAGCGGATCGCGCCGATCAGTTGGTCGGCCGGGGCGAATTCACAGTTGATGCTCTCCACCCGCACGCCCGTGCCGGCGATGCCGCGGGCGATCGCATCGGCGATGGCGGCCGTGTTGCCATAGGCGCTGGCGAACAGCAGCGCCACCGACAGGCGGGCCCGCTCCTGGGGTTCGCCCCAACGGCGATACTCCAGCAGCAAACTGCGCCAGCTCTCGGCGATGGCGGGGCCATGGCCCGGGGCAATCGTGCGGATCGCCAGGTCATCGAGCCGGTCGAGCACCGATTCCACCTGGCGGGCCATCGGCGCCATCAGGCAGTCGTAGAAGTAGCGGCGATCCTCTTCGTTGCTGCTGCGGTTGGCTTCGGCCCAGGCCTCGCTGCAGAGGTGGGCGGCGAAGAACTTGCCGCTCATCAGCAGGCCCGTGCTCTCTTCAAAGGCCAGCAGGGCCCCGGGCCAGCGGGGGGTGGGGGCTGGGATCAGGTGCAGGCGGTAATTGCCGGCCAGGGGCCGGCTCACCTCCTGTTTCACCACATCGATCGGCGGCAGGGGCGGGATCGGCTGGGCGGCTTCTGCCGCTGGGGCGCTGCCGGGGGCCGTGGGCTTCACCTGGCCCCAGAGATCTTCGAGCAGGCGGGCGCCGGCGTTAGAGGCCACCAGCATCAGGGCCGGCCAGCGGGCCGCCAGCTGGCGCAGCAGCTCCACCCGGTTGGGGTTGACGTGGCCCACCACCACCTTCAAGGGGGCGTCCGGCGCCAGACGTTGCTCCAGCTCGGCCAGGAAGGGGGCGGCGAAGGAGGCGCCGAGGGGGTGGACCAATACGGGCGTCACACTCTGGCCGCTGGCAGTGGTGCCGCCTTCAAACAGAAAGGCGTTGGCGCTGGTGCCCCGCTCCAGGCCGTATTCCACCTCAAAGCGCAGCCGTTTTGGGCTGAGGCCCCGCAGGCAGACCAGTCCAGGCTCAAGCGGCAGCACGATCACGCGCCGATCGGCGCTGGCGGCAGGGACGCTGGAGTTAGGGGCGCCCAAAGCAGGGGCGCCGGAGGCTGGGGAGCTGCTCATCAGTAGTGGTTCCCCACTTTGCGGTGGTGGCGGGCGGTGCTGGCCTCACTGTCGGCCACGTTGCCCTCTTCGACTTCGGCGTAGATGATCCAGTGGTCGGGGCCTTCGAGCCGCTGGGAGACGCGGCAACCCAGAAATGCCAGGGCATCACCGAGCACGGGGCCGCCGGCGGCGACGCCATCGAGGGTGTTGATGCCGGCGAACCGGTCGGCGCCGGGGGGGAAGCGGCGCAGGAAATGGCGCAGCAGGGGCTGGTGGTTGTCGTCGCGCAAGATGTTGAGCACGAAGCGGTCGCCCACCTGCATCAGGGCCTCGATCGCCCGGTCCTTGGCCACGGCCACCATGATCCCGGGAGGGTCGAAGCTGGCCTGGCTCACCCAGCTGGCCACCATGGCGCTGCTGCGGGCGGTATCCCCTTCGCTCTGGCGGGCAGTCACCACATAGAGGCCCCCGGAAAGGCGGCCCAGGGCCCGATCCAGGTCGCCATCGAGGCTTTTCATCGCCGCGATGGTTTTGGCCTTGGTGAGCAGCTGGCCCAGGTCGGTGCCGGCCTCTTCGCAGCGCTGGTAGTCGCCGCCCTGGGGCACCTGGCGGATCCGTAGGGAGTCAAAGGCCTCCTTCTGGCCCAGGCTGCGCAACTGGTCGGCCACGGTGTCGATCGGCACGTCGTTGCCGCCAAAGGCGTCGTAGCAGGCCACCCATTGCTTCGGTTGCAGGCTGGCCAGCAGGGTGCCGATGGCGGTCTGCAGGTCGGCGTCGGGCTGGGCGGGCCAGGTGGGCACCACCACGGCGCTGGCCTCGCCAATCAGGGCCGCCAGTTCCTGGGGATCGGTGGCGCGCAGGTCCACCAGTTGCACCTGGGCATCCGCCTTGCCGATGCCACGGGCGATCGCCTGGCTGAGGCGGTCACAGAAGCCGTATTGGCTCAGGTAGCAAACGGCGGCATAGGTTTCACTGCGGCTGCGCTGGCTGCTCCACTCGCGGTAGTCCTCCACCCACAGGCCCAGGTGGTGGCGCAGCAGGGGGCCATGGCCGACGGCGATCGTGGTGATCTCCGGCAGGCTGTCCATGCGCTTGAGCGCCTGCAACACGCTGCGGGCGTTGGGGCCCATCAGACAGTCGTAATAGAAGCGGAAATCGGGGGCGATGGCGCCGGGGTCGCTATCAAAGACGTCTTCGCTGCAGTAGTGCAGACCGAAGGCATCGCAGGTGTAAAGGATGCCCGTGCCATGGTCAAACGAGAAGATTGTGTCGGGCCAGTGCAGGTTGGGGGCGCTGAGGAATTCAAAGCGGTGCTCGACGCCACTGGTGGCATTGGTACCCAGATCCAGGGTTTCGCCACTTTTGACGGCCCGGCTTTTGAAGGGCCGATGCACCTGATCTTCAAGGAACTGGATCGCCACCTTGGAGGCAACGATCTCAATTTCAGGATTGCGCTCGATCAGATCACCGATCAGGCCGGAGTGGTCCGGCTCGGTGTGGGACACGATTAAATAATCGATGTCTTTTGGATCGATCTGGCCCTCCAGCAGGGGGATCCAGCTGTCGCGGAATTTGGCGTGGGAGGTATCGATGAGGGCCGTGCGTTCCCCCCGCACTAGGAAGGCGTTGTAGGTGGTGCCATTGCGCAGGCCGAATTCGATGTCAAAGCGGCTGCGGTCCCAGTCGAGCGAGCGGATCGTGCTGGTGTCGGGTCCGATCCCCTCGCTTTGCAGGCTGAGCCGGGGCGCGTTGGGGCTGCCGATGTCGCTAGGGGCCTGGGCCCCGTCGCCCTTGGCCATGGCTGTCGCTGCCATCGGTACCCGCGCAATGGACCTGAACTTTACGGAGACCCTCCTAGGGGCTGCCTGGCCCGGGGGCTGGTGGGCGCAGCGGCCCCGGTTCTAGGAGCCAGGGCCGGATCAAAGCACCCCCTTCTCTCCTCTGCAGGATCGGCCCACCTGCCCGCTGAACCAGCCACTTGATCCAGTCCAATCCACAAAGCCCCACCAAACCATTCCCAACAAAAAAGCCCCGGCCCGAAGGCCGGAGCTGGATCCCGTTCTGGTGTGGGTCTGGTTGTGGCGGTTTGGGCTGGGTGGCCCTGGGGGTCGCTCCCTAGGCGGCCCTCAGCCTTCCACGGTCACCGACACGCTGGTGGCGGTTTGGGCCTTGGGGGCGGTGACGGTGAGCAGGCCATCGCGGTAGTGGGCTTCGAGGCCCTCGCGGTTGATGCCAGCCGGGAAGCGGAAGCTGCGGCTCCAGGTGCCGTAGCGCAATTCACGCAGCAGCGGGGTTGCAGCGTTGTCGCCCTGGTCCGGGGCCGGGCGCTGGGCACTGATCACCAGGCTGCGATCGGTGGCCTTGACATCGATGGAGTCTTTGCTGACACCGGGGAGTTCCAGGGTGATGCGGAAACCGGAGTCCGTATCGAGCACTTCCGCAGCGGGAATGCGCTCGGCGGTTTGCAGTTGCTGCTCAAGGCGATCGAGCAGATCGAAGCGGGATTGGCGCAGGGTCAGCATGGCGTTGGATCCAAAGGGTGCGACTGCGGCCTGTCAGCCGCCCGGTCAATGTGGCCTGGCTGGTTGAGAGCCAGAAGGGCGAGAACCGACCCTTGTTTTACGGCGCTCCCACCCTGAGTTCGGGCTCCCCAACCGCGATGGAGTGGCAACCGAATCAGGCCGCCCAGGTCTACTAGCGTTCAACGCCAAAGTTCGCCCAGAGCCTTCCCCTGTCCAGGCCCCTGGCCCTCAGAGCCACCACCAGTCGCTGAAGCTGGCCGCCTGGCCGATGGCCTGGCCGTGGCGGTCCCAGAGGGTCCAGAG
>CAINZT010000090.1 GCA_903855705.1 uncultured Synechococcus sp. | reverse complement strand
GTGCTGGGTGCAGCCCCCAGCTTTGCCGCCGATGCGACCCACGGCGCCCAGATCTTCTCCGCTAACTGCGCCGCTTGTCACATGGGTGGCGGCAACGTGGTGAATGCGGAACGCACCCTCAAGCAGGACGCCCTCGAGGCCTACCTGGCCAACTACAGCGCCGGCCATGAGGCCGCCATCGTCACCCAGGTGACCAATGGCAAAAACGCCATGCCCGCTTTCGGTGGCAAGCTCAGCCCCACCGACATTGACGATGTGGCTGCCTACGTTGAATCCCAGAGCAGCAAAGGCTGGGCCTGATTCGTCCCAGCTTCTTTCGCTGTCCTTTCCACCAAAGGACCCCTGCGGGGGTCCTTTTTTTTTGTGGATTGGTTTTGGGGCATCACCCCTAGCGCTCGCTTCAGCCAATCCTCCTGGAATGGTCCCGAAGGCTGGCTCGATTCCCTTGCCCCTTGGCGGCCATCCGGTCGATCAGGCCGGCTCGCTGGCGCGCCGCGCCGCTAAGACCGCCAGGTAGAGGTCTTCGGGGATCTCACGGATGTCGTATTCGCTCGGCAACACCCCATGGTGGTGGCGATGGACCACTAGCCAGCAATTGCGCTCCGGGTCGGCGCCGGTGGCATCAAACTCCCGCGACTCCAAGGCCAGCTGCTCGATCAGCCCTGCCTGGGCTTCGGTTAGTCCTGCTTCGGTCATTGCTTGACCCAGGGTGTCTGCAGGGCCCGCTACTGATCTTGCTTCTGGCTGCGGGGCTGGTGTGTTTTGGGCCGTTGTCACCAAGGGGCCTCTGAGAGGGGGAAGGGCCGGGGCAGGGGAGGCCCAGGGGCGCCGCCACCAGCGTGGTCTGGCTCAGGCAGACTGCCTGAACGCACGAGACAGCATCATGGCAAGGGCCCGGCAAGACTGGCTGCAGGTGGCCCCCGCCCTGCTAGCCCTGGGCTCGGCCTTGGCGCTGCCTAGGGCCCTTGCGGCCACAGTGGCCACGGGGCTGGGCCCGGCTGCCCCCGCCCAGTTCCTGGCCCAGGGCCAGCCGGGCCCAGCCCAGGGCCAACGCTTGTACGACGACACCGTGCCGCGCAAGGGCAGCAGTTGCCCGTTGTTGGTGCCCAGCCAGGTGTCCTTTTTGCAGCCCAAGCGCCTGAAGCCCGAGCAGGTGAAGGCGAAAAATGCCGCCGGCTGCCTTTCCCCCGCCGATGCGATCTACGGGCCCGATGGCTGCCCGCTCAGGCTGTGCCCCAACCCCCAGTGGCAGGGGCTCTGAGGCCCTGCTGGGCCCCCGACCCTTGCCCCCTGGGGCCCTGGTGATGGGGGCGAGTCCCAGGGCAGGGGTTAGCCGCCGTTGCCGTAGGCCACCTGGCAGACGGCATTGAGCAGCTGGGCCTGGTTGCCATTGGCCGGGATCTGGCCATTGAGCAGCCCCTGCTGGCAATTGGCGCCGCCATAGAGCGGCATGCCATTGACCAGGTAGCTGAAACTGACGCCATAGGTGCCCACCGCCTCAACCGAGCCGTAGTTGAGTTGGTAGTTGGTCTGGGGCACCACGATGAGGGGCGATTGCACGGCTGCGGCGTTATTCACCAACGACGTAATCACGGCGCCGGTGGCAAGGCCCGCCAGGCCCCAGGCCATGGCATTGCCCCCCCACCAGCCCCAGGAGGTTGGCGCCCAGCGATACCAGCCCGCATTCCAGGGCCGGCTATTCCAATAACCGCCATTGTTCCAGGCTGGATGATAGCCGTTGTAGGGGCGATTGTAGAAATTATTGGGACCGTTGTAGGGACGGTTATAGGGATTGGCAACGCCGCGATTGTAGGGATAAGTGTTGATGCGATTGTAGTTTGAGTTGTAGGGATTCACTGCGGCCGGTCGGTTGTTGATGCCGGGATTGAAGCCCTGGCCGTAGGCGGGCCTGGCCCCATCGCCATAGAGGGGGTGGGCGCCGTTGTAGCCGCCGTGCCAGTCATCGCCGTTGAAGTGGTAAGCGCCGCCCACGCCGCCCCGATCGACATCGACAGCACCACCGCGCACCTCCCAGGCCAGGCCGGCCAGGGGGGCCATGGCGCCCAAGGCCACCAGGCTGGCGGCCAGCACGGGCCGCAGCGCCGCCGCCCCGGCTTTGGCCAGTTTTTGGCGCGGGGTCGGGGCAGGGCTGGGGAGCCCTTGGGACCCGATCCGGGGCCGGAGGGGCAAGCAAATGCTCAGCAGATCAGGGGTCATGGCATGGGCGCCGGGGGAAAGAACCGGCCACGACTCCAGGTTTAGCCCGGCCAGCAGGGCTGTGGCAGCCCTTGGCAGATGGGCTTGCCAAGGCCAGCCTGGTCAGTAAAGGGCGGTTCCTGCGCCAACGTTTGACGGTCCACCCACCATGGGGAGGGAGGGCCGTCCGGGCCGGTTCGGTGCTCCTCTCCTGCCGTCCAGGCTCCCCGCCATACGGTCTTGTCCAAAGCCCTCGAAGGAGGATCCGCCATGCAACCCACCGCTGAGCTGTTCACCGAACAGGCCTGGGGCGCCATCGTCGCCGCCCAGCAGCTCGCCCAACAGAAACGCCAACCCCAGATCGAAACCGAACACCTGTTCGCCGCCCTGGTCAACCAGCAGGGCTTGGCGGGCCGGGTGCTGGACAAAGCTGGGGTGGATCGCAGCAGCCTGGCCCAGAAGCTGGAGGCCTTCATTGCCGCCCAGCCCAACCTGGCCGCTGCCCCGGACAATCTTTATCTGGGTAAGGCCCTCAATGGCTTGCTCGATGGGGCCAACAGCCTCAAAGGAGAGTTCGGCGACAGCTTCATTGCCATTGAGCATCTGCTCTTGGCCCTGGCGGCCGACGAGCGTTGTGGTCGCCAGCTGCTTAGCCAGGCGGGCGGCGATGCCAAAACCCTGAAGGCGGCGATTGAGTCGGTGCGCGGCAGCCAGAAGGTCACCGACCAGAACCCGGAAGGCACCTATGAGTCGCTGGAAAAGTATGGCCGCGATCTCACCGCCGCCGCCCGCGACGGCAAGCTCGATCCGGTGATTGGCCGCGACGAAGAAATCCGCCGCACGATCCAGATCCTCTCGCGGCGCACCAAGAACAACCCGGTCCTGATTGGCGAGCCTGGCGTCGGCAAAACGGCGATCGTGGAGGGCTTGGCCCAACGGATTGTCAATGGCGATGTGCCCACGGCCCTGCAAAACCGCCAGCTGATTGCCCTCGACATGGGCGCCCTGATTGCCGGGGCCAAATACCGGGGTGAATTTGAGGAGCGGCTGAAGGCGGTGCTCAAGGAGGTCACCTCCAGTCAGGGTCAGATTGTGCTGTTCATCGATGAGATCCACACGGTGGTGGGGGCTGGAGCCAGCGGCGGTGCCATGGATGCCAGCAACCTGCTCAAACCGATGCTGGCCCGCGGCGAACTGCGCTGTATTGGTGCCACCACCCTCGATGAACACCGCCAGCACATCGAAAAGGATCCGGCCCTTGAGCGCCGCTTCCAGCAGGTGTTTGTGGATCAGCCCACGGTGGAAGACACCATCTCGATCCTGCGGGGCCTTAAGGAGCGCTACGAAGTGCACCACGGCGTGCGCATCGCCGATAACGCCCTGGTGGCGGCGGCGGTGCTCAGCAGCCGCTACATCGCCGATCGCTTCCTGCCCGATAAGGCGATCGACCTGATGGACGAATCGGCGGCCCGCCTCAAGATGGAGATCACCTCCAAGCCCGAGGAGATCGATGAACTCGATCGCCGCATCCTGCAGCTGGAGATGGAAAAACTGTCGCTGGCCCGCGAATCGGATCCGGCCAGCCGCGATCGGCTCGAAAAGCTAGAGCGGGAGCTGGCCGAGTTGTCGGAGCAGCAAAGCGGCCTCAATGCCCAGTGGCAGAAGGAAAAGGGTTCGATTGATGCCTTGAGCGCCATTAAGGAGGAGATCGAG
>CAINZT010000089.1 GCA_903855705.1 uncultured Synechococcus sp. | reverse complement strand
GCCGTGAGGGCGCTGAACTCCTGCCAAACCGCTGCCGCCGACTCGAAGTTGAACTGGCTGACAAAGCCCAACCGCCGGCCCAGCTCGGCGAAGATCTCCCAGTCGCCGCGGGCCTCCCCGGGGGGTTGGCGAAAGGCGGGGCAGAGGGTGATGCGCCGCTCGGAATTGGTCATCACCCCGGCTTTTTCACTCCATTGGGCCGCCGGCAACAGCAGGTGGGCCACCGCAGCCGTTTCCGTGCCGGCGTAGGCCTCGCTCAGCACCACCAGGGGGCAGTTTTGGGCGGCGGCCCGCACTCGATCCAGCCAGGGCAGGCTCACCAACGGGTTCGTGGCTGCAACCCACCAGAGGCCGATCGCGCCCCGCTCCATCGCCTCCACCTGTTGCCACACCGCCAGCCCCGGCTCGGATGCGATCGCTCCGGGGCCAAAGCCCCAGTGGCGCTCCACTTCGGCCCGGTCTGCCGGGTTGGCGATGGCGCGATAGCCCGGCAGCAGCTGGGCTAGGCCGCCGGCTTCGCGGCCGCCCATGGCGTTGGGCTGGCCGGTGAGGGAAAAGGGACCTGCCCCCGGGCGGGCGATCTGGCCGCTGACCAGGTGCAGGTTGATGATGCCGCCCACGGTGGCGGTGCCCTCGCGGCTCTGGTTCACCCCCATCGACCAGAGGCTGAGCACGGCCTTGCTGCCCGCCCAAAGCTGGGCCAGCTGCTCCAGTTGGGGGATCGCAATGCCACAGAGGGCGCAGACCCGTTCCGGAGTCCAGGCCTGCCAAAGCCTTTCCAGGGCCTCAAATCCTTCCGTGTGCTGATCCAGGAAGGCGCGATCGATGGCCCCCTGGCGCAGCAGCAGATGGCCGATGCCATGCAGTAACCCCAAATCGGTGCCGGGACGAATCGCCAGGTGCAGGTCGGCGGCGTCGCTGGTGGCGGTGGCGCGGGGATCGACCACAACGATCTGTAGGGCTTCTTTGGCCTTGCGTTTGCGTTTGAGCAGGCGCTGAAACAGCACCGGATGGCAGTCGGCCGTGTTGGTGCCGATTAGCACCACCAGATCGGCCAGATCGAGATCGTCGTAACAGCAAGGCGGGCCATCGGAGCCCAGGCTGCGGGCGTATCCCGATACCGCCGAACTCATGCAGAGCCGGGAATTGGCATCGAAGTTGTTGCTGCCCAGGGCCCCTTTGAACAGCTTGTTGGCGACGTAGTAATCCTCGGTGAGGAACTGGCCCGAGCCATACATGGCCAGCCCCGAGGGGCCCTGGCTGGCCAGGGTTTGCTGAATCTGGTTGATCAGAATCGCGAAGGCCTGCTCCCAGTCGATCGGGCGAAAGGGTTGGTCGAGCCGCTCGCGCCAGTGGGGTTGGACCAGGCGGTTTTGGTCCAGGGTTTCGGCCACCGTGGCCCCCTTGATGCACACCTGGCCCAGGGAGGAGGGGTGCTGGCGGTCGCCCCGCACCGTCCAGCTGGCGGGCCCGGGTTCGGGCTTGGGGGCCGGTTCGCCAGGCTTGAGCTCCAGGCCGCAACCCACGCCGCAGTAGGGACATTGGGCCCGGGCGGGCCCAGGTAGGCCCCCGGGGGTGGAGGCAGCGTTGGATTCGGCAACCGGCGGCATCGGGTCGGCGGCCGGGGGCCGGGGTAGGCACCCCATTCGATCAAGGGCAGCGGGGCCCGATTGGTAGCGGTTGCCACTAAGGCCCTGGCCCCCGGCAACCGAGGGTTCAGCGACGGGCCCAGTCAAGCTTGGGTGCCAGGTCCGCCCCCTTCAAGACGCCTTGATGCCGACCCTGTCCAGGCCCCTGAAGCCTTGCCTGCTCAGTGGCGGCAACAGCCGGCGCATGGGCCAGGACAAGGCCCTGTTGCCCCATCCAGAGGGGGGCAGTTGGCTAGAGCGCCAATTGCGCCTGCTGGCCAGCCTGGGGGAGCCAGTGACCCTGTTGACCCGCCATAGCTGCCACCTGGCCCTGGCCGATCGGCTTGCCGAGCAGGGGATCCGGGTGCTCCAGCCGATCCGGGAACCGCAGCAGCAGCGGGGGCCTTTGCTGGCTCTGCAAAGCCTGCTCGATTGCTATCCCGATGCCCGCATCCTGCTGTGCCCGGTGGACATGCCCTGGCTGCAGCCGGCTGCCCTTGCCCACCTTCTCGAAGCCGGCAGCCAGAGCGAGGCCATTGCCCTAGCCCATGACGGCGAACGGACCCAACCCCTGCTGGGGCTCTATCCAGCCACGGCCGAGCGCCGCAGACGCCTGGGCCGCTTCACCCAGGCCGGGGGCCTAGGGCTGCAACGGTGGCTTGCGCAGGAGACGCTCCAGCTGGTGCCCCTGCCGGCCGATCAGCTCAGAAATTGCAACCATCCCGAGGATTGCCGGGACCTCTGCTAAAGCCGTCGCTAGCAGTCCCCGCCAGCAGGGCCCAGGCCTCGGGCTCACACCTCCAGGAGCCTGGGCAGCAATTGCACCAGATTGCAGGGTTGGGTTGTGTCGTCCAGCTGGGCGGCAATCAAGCGATCCCAGGCGGTTTGCACCGCATCGAGGGAACCGGGCAACACGAAGATCACCGTGCCATTGGCCACCCCGGCCAGGCAGCGGCTCTGCAGGGTGCTGGTGCCGATCGTTTCAAAGGAGAGCACCCGAAACAGTTCGCCAAAGCCCTCGATGGTTTTGTCGAGCAGGGGGGCGACCGCTTCGGGGGTGCCATCGCGGCCGGTCAGGCCCGTGCCCCCGGAGCTGATCACCACCTGGACGGCGGGATCGGCGATCCATTGGCTGACCGTGGCGCGGATGCGGTAGCGGTCATCGGGGACTAGGGCCCTTTCAACGAGGTGGTGGCCGGCGGCAGTCAGGCGTTCCAGCAGGGCGTCGCCGCTGCGATCCTCCGCCAAGGTGCGCGTATCGGAGACGGTTAGCAGGGCAATCGAGAGGCTCACTTGCCGGCTTTTCCACAGGTACAAATTAGGCTAATGGCTTGATCCCAACTCCCATGGCAGACCCTGTCCCTGGCCCTGAATTCAGGGGCCGGGCTATCACCTTGGCGGTGAAATTGTTCGCCGGTCTGCGGGAGCAAGCCGGTTGGGATGAGCGCCAGATCACCTTGCCCCCAGGGCCCCAGCCGCCCACCCCTAGGCGGTTGTGGCAGATCCTGCAGATCGGTCAGCCTGGAACTTCGCAGGAGACGGCAATGGCTGCCGGCCAGCCCCGGCCAGCCCCAGGTGACTTGGCGTTAGCGGCATCCGCCCTACCCGATGGCCCCCTGCCCGTGTCCGTGCGGGTGGCGGTCAACCAGAGTTTTGCCGAAGGGGACCAACTGCTTGTTGATGGCGATGAGGTGGCCTATCTCCCTGCGATCAGTGGAGGTTGAGGGCCATGACCCACCTGCAGGTGCAGCTGCATCCAGGCCGCTTCGATCCCTTCACCAGCCTGGTCGCCTGGGAGCGTCAAGGCCCGGGACGGGCTGCGGCGGCTGCCCACTTCATCGGTCGGGTGCGGGACACCACCGCCAGCGGCCAACCCCTGGAGGCCCTGGAGCTGGAGCACTATCCCGGCATGACCGAGCGCCAGCTGGAGCGACTGGCGGCGGATTGTGGCGAGCGCCACGGAGTGGCGGCCGTGCTGGTGGAGCACCGCATCGGTCGGGTGTTGCCGGGGGAGGCCATCGTGCTGGTGGCGGTGGCCGCCGATCGGCGTGGCCCCGCCCAACGCTGCTGCCAGGAGCTGCTCGAAGCGCTTAAGCACGATGCCCCCTTCTGGAAGCGGGAATGGAGTGGCGGCGAGGGCACCTGGATCACGGGGAATACCCCCCTCTGAGTCCCGGCTCAAGCCAAGTCCCGGCTCAAGCCAAGTCCCGGCTCAAGCCAATTCGCGGCCCTGGCCAAGTCCTGGCCTGGGCCTGGCCTGCAGCACGGCTGGACGCTCCTCAGAAGATCGGCAGGCGCAGCAATTGGGCCCAGAGCTCCTGGCCCGCCTCCAGGGAGTCGAGCTCGGCCGGGATCTCCAGCAGCAGGTCGGCCCCCTGCAAGGAGCCGATGCGGGCGGAGGCCTGGGAGCCGCTGACCCTGGCCAGCAACTCGCCCTGGCTACCAATCACCAATTCGGCCCGGGCCAGTTCCGGGCGGCCACCGCCCCGCCGCAGGGGCGCCTCCATCCGCACCCGCAGCCGCGGCAGCAGTTTCACTTGGCCGCCTTCGAGCTGTTGCAGGGCGGGCCAGAGCAGTTGCAGGGCGGTGATGGCCGCCGCCACGGGATTGCCCGGTAGGCCGAAGAAGGGTTTGCCCGCCAGCTGTCCCCAGGCAAAGGGCCGGCCTGGCTTGAGGTGCAGCTTCCAGAAACTCACCGATCCCAGCTCCGCCACCAGGGGCCGGATCCAGTCCTTGTCGCCCACCGACACGCCGCCGGTGCTGACCACCACATCACAGTTCTGGGCCAGCTCCAGCAGGGCTTGGCGCAACCGATCGGGCTGGTCTGCCACCACCTGTTGCCGCGCCACCGGGTAGCCCAACCGCTTGAGCAGCGCCTCCAGCAGGGTGCCGTTGCTCTCCCAGATCTGGCCGGGGCCCCTTGGCACACCAGGCGGCAGGAGTTCATCGCCGCTGATCAGCAGTCCCAGCCGCGGCCGCCGCGTCACGGTGATCGCATCGAGGCCGCAACTGGCCAACCGGCCCAGGTCGGCCGGGCCCAGGCGTTGGCCGGCGGCCAGCAACACCTGACCTGGGGCGGCCTCCTCGTTGGGCTGACGAATCCAGGGGTTGGGGCCGCTTTCCCGCACCAGCACCAGCAGGTTGTCGCTGGGCCGTTCCACCAGCTCCTGGGGCAGCACCTTGCCGCTGCCCTCGGGCAGGGGCGCTCCGGTGAGGATGCGAATTGCCTGGCCAGGGCCGAGGCAGCCGCCATAGGGAGCCCCTGGGGCGGACCCACCCACCAGGCTCCAGCGGCTGCCAGGGGCCGGGATGGCCTCGCCAGCAATGGCGTAGCCATCCATCATCGAGGCGCGGAAGCCCGGCACCGCCTCCCTCGCCAGCACCGCCGCGGCGCTGACGCGGCCGAGGCTGGCGCCTAGGGACAGGTTTTCGCTCTCCCCCAGGGGCTGGAGGGCCGCCAGAATCTGGGCCCGGGCCTGCTCCAGGGCCAAGCCTTCCGGGCCAAAGGGTTCAGCCATCGCGCCGCCAGTCCCCATTACGGCCGCCACTCTTGCTGAGCAGCCTTACCGGACCGATCGTCATGGCCGGATCGGCGGATTTCACCATGTCGTACAGGGTGAGCAGGCCCACCTGCACGGCCGTGAGGGCCTCCATCTCCACGCCGGTGGCGCCGGTGGTGCGGGCCGAGGCCTGGAGGCGCAGCCCGGAGCCGTCCGCCGCCGCCTCGATCACCACGCCCACGCCGCTGAGGGCAATCGGATGGCAGAGCGGAATCAACTCCCAGGTGCGCTTGGCCGCCTGAATGGCCGCCACCCGGGCCACCGCCAGCACATCGCCTTTGGCGGCCCTGCCCTCCAGCACCAGGGCCAACACGGCCGGGTCCATTTGGATGAAGCCTTCGGCCACCGCTTCTCGCTGGGTCAGGGGCCGATCGGCCACATCGACCATGTGCACTTCGCCGGAGCTGTTGAGGTGGCTCAGGCGCGGAGCCGCCACCGGGTTGGGGTCGTTCATCGGTAAGCAAGGCATGTGCTCCATCATCTCCAGCCCGGGCCCTCATTGGGCCCGCTCCCATGGGAGCCTGAGCCAACCCTGGGCCTGCCTTCTTGCGCTCGATCCGCCCATCGACAAGCTTCTGCGCCTTTCTCACCCTGCTCAACGACCGGCTGGGGGAGAGCATCGTGTTCCCCTTGCTTCCCTTCCTGCTGGCGAGCTTCACCCAGGACGCCCGCACCCTGGGGCTGCTGGCGGGCAGTTATGCCGTGGCCCAGTTCATGGTCACGCCCCTGATCGGTGCCCTTAGTGATCGCTTCGGCCGTAAACCGGTGATCACGGTCTGCGTGGCCGGATCGGTGCTGGGACTGGGCCTGTTTGCGATCACGATCAGCCTCAACTGGGCGGCGATTCCCTGGGCCGCCGGCACCTCCATCCCCCTGGCGTTGCTGTTCGCCGCCCGGCTGCTCGACGGGGCCAGCGGCGGCACCGCCGCCACGGCCGGCGCCGTGTTGGCCGATATCTCCACCCCGGAGAACCGCGCCAAGGCCTTTGGCCTGATCGGCGTGGCCTTTGGTTTGGGCTTCATTCTTGGTCCCGCCTGCGGCGGCCTGCTGGCCAGCTATGGCGTCACCCTGCCGGTCTGGGCGGCCATGGGCTTTGCCGTGGTGAACCTGGCCCTGGTGATCGGCCTGTTGCCGGAAACCCACCCGGTCGCCGCCCGGCTGGCCCTGCCGCGCAAGCGCGATCTCAATCCTTTCAGCCAGCTGCATCGGGTCTTCACCAACCCTGAAGTGCGGCGGCTTTGCCTGGCCTTTTTCCTCTTCTTTCTGGCCTTCAACGGCTTTACGGCCGTGCTGGTGCTCTATTTCAAACAGAGCTTTGGTTGGGGGCCTGGCCTGGCCGCCACCGCCTTCCTGGTGGTGGGCGTGGTGGCCACGGTGGTGCAGGGGGGGCTGATCGGCCCGCTGGTGAAGCGCTTCGGCGAATGGCGCCTCACCCTGGCGGGCCTGGGTTTTGTGATCGTGGGCTGCACGTTGATTCCCTTGGCCAGCCGGACCAACGCCCAACCGGTGGTGTTCGGTGCCGTGGCCGTGCTGGCCCTCGGCACCGGTTTGGTCACCCCGTGCCTGCGCAGCCTGGTGTCACGGCGGCTGGATTCCTCCGGCCAGGGGGCGGCCCTCGGTAGCCTGCAGGGACTGCAGAGTTTGGGCAGTTTCCTGGGGCCACCCCTGGCTGGTGCCGCCTACGAACTCGTCGGCCAACGCAGTCCCTTCTGGCTGGGCATCCTGCTGCTCTGCGGAGTTGCGATCCTGGTGGCCGGCGGCTTGCCCGGTGTCAAGGCAGGCGAACACAGAACCACCTAAATAGAGTTGCTTTCTTCCATGGATGGCCCCGATCAACCTGATCCTGATCAGCGGGTCCCTGAACAGTCTTGCCCCTGATCAGCTTGGTCCCAATCAGCCTGGGTTCTGCCGGGCCAGGTGAGTGTATTTTGCAAGCCCATCCATCTTCTATCCATCCAAGTCAGGCCGAACAACAATGAGTCACTCCGTTCTGCCCCCCGAGCTCTATCTCAATAGGGAGCTGGCTTGGATCGCCTTCAATCAGCGGGTGCTGGCCCTAGCCTTGGATGAACACACGCCCCTGCTGGAGCAGGCCAAGTTCAGCGCCATTTTCAGCAACAACCTCGATGAATTCTTCATGGTGAGGGTGGCCTCCCTGAAGTCCCAGGTCGAGCATGGCATCACCACCCTCAGCGATGACGGCCTAACGCCCCAGGAGCAGCTCGACCGCATCCAGGCGGCCCTCCAACCCCTGCTGGACCAACAGCAGGCCCATTACCGCCTTTATCTCAAGCACCAACTGTTTGACCATGGCGTGCAACTGCTCGATTACGAACGGTTGAACGCCAATCAAAAAGATTGGGTCAATACCTATTTCAACGAGGCGATCTTTCCGGTCTTGACGCCCTTGGCGGTGGATCCGGCCCATCCCTTTCCCTTCATCAGCAACCTCAGCCTCAACATCGCTGCCCTGATCCGCGATCCCGATACGGGCCATCACCAGTTCGCCCGGGTCAAGGTGCCCCAGAAGAACCTGCCCCGTTTCGTGCAGATTCCCACCGACCTGTGTGAACGCCGTCCGGCGCCAGTGTTCACCGCCGTGCCCTTGGAGCAGGTGGTGTCCTTCAACCTGCAGCGGCTGTTCCCGGGCATGGTGGTGGAGGGCCACTACTTCTTCCGCGTCACCCGCGACGCCGACATGGAGCTGCGGGATCTGGAGGCCGACGACCTGATGCTCGCCCTGCAGGAGGGGCTGCGCAAACGGCGCCTCGGCGGTGAGGTGGTGCGCCTAGAGGTGGCCAACGAGATGCCCCAAGAGGTGGTGGACCTACTGATGGAAGGCACGGCTGTGGAGCCCCAGGACCTCTATCGGATCAATGGTCCCCTGGGCCTGGACGACCTGATGAGCCTGCAGGCCGTTCCCCTGCCCCAGCTCAAGGACAAGCCCTTCATGGGCCGCACGGCCCCGGCCCTGGCCCGGGCCCAGAGGAGCCAGTTGGAGGATGGTTCGATCAAACCGGAGGAATTCACCAGCATTTTCTCGGTGCTGCGCCGCGGCGATGTGTTGCTCTGCCATCCGTTTGATCTGTTTTCCACTTCGGTGGAGGAGTTCATCAACCAGGCCGCCGATGACCCCTCGGTGCTGGCGATCAAGATGACCCTCTATCGCACCTCCAAGAATTCACCGATCATTGCCGCCCTGATCCGGGCTGCCGAAAACGGCAAGCAGGTGATGACCCTGGTGGAGCTCAAGGCCCGCTTCGATGAGGACAACAACATCCAATGGGCGCGCCAGCTGGAGCGCTCCGGCGTCCATGTGGTCTATGGGGTGCTTGGCCTCAAGACTCACACCAAGGTGGCCCTGGTGGTGCGCAAGGAAAAGGACCGGCTGCGCAGCTACGCCCACATCGGCACGGGCAACTACAACTCCAAAACCTCCAACCTCTACACCGACCTGGGCCTGCTCACCGCCAGGCCGGAACTGGGCCAGGACCTGGCCGAGCTGTTCAACTACCTCACGGGCTTCTCCAAGCAGCAGAGCTTCCGCAAGCTGCTGGTGGCCCCTGTGACCCTGCGCAATGGCATGGAGGCCCTGATCGAACGGGAAACGGCCCATGCCCTGGCCGGCCGGCCGGCCCAGATCAAGGCCAAGATGAATTCCCTGGTCGATCCCCGCATTATCCAGCGGCTCTATGCCGCCTCCCAGGCCGGGGTGTCGATCGACCTACTGGTGCGGGGCATGTGCAGCCTGCGGCCGGGCTTGGCGGGTATCAGCGACAACATCCGCGTCTCCAGCGTGATTGGCCGCTTTCTCGAACATTCACGGGTGTTCTGGTTTACCAACGGCGGCGATGACGAGCTGTATCTGGGCAGTGCCGACTGGATGCCGCGCAACCTGGATCGACGGGTCGAAGCCGTTACCCCGATTGAGGACCCAATTCTGCGTCAACAACTACAAAATCTCCTGGACGCCTACCTGGCGGATAACTGCAGCGCCTGGGATATGGCCGGTGATGGCCAGTTCAGTCAGCGTCAGCCCGAATCTGAGATGCATGCGATTCAAAATGAGTTGATGCAGGGTTGGCGCAGTCTTGCGGTGCCGCAGTCCTGACCTCGATCGGCCCCATGGGCTGCGCAAACTGGCCTGATCTCTGGGGGGATGATGGGCAATAAATGCGCAAATCGGCAAAAAAGCAGCGACGCTCCTTGAAACCCTTCCGATTTGACACCTTGCTTATTTCGTCTAAGTGCTACATTCCGGCAAAATCAAATCAGGAGGCAGAGGGTCATGGGGACACCTCAGCATTCCGCGGGGTCTTCCCCCCCTCAGGACTCATCTCCTGAGCAGCCTCGCTTGAAATCGGCACGGGAATCCGGGCCAGCACGCAAACCAGGCCAGGCCAAAGCCTCTGCCAGTCGTCAAGGTGGCCGACTTGGGGTTGATTCGATTGGCTGGTATTTGAGCACGATCGGCCGCGTTCCCTTGCTCACGCCCGCCGAAGAAATCGAGCTCGCCCACCACGTGCAGGCGATGAAGCGCTTGCGGGAATTGCCGGCCGACCAGATCACTCCCCGCCAGCGCCACCAGATCCGCATGGGCACCCGGGCCCGCGACCGCATGATGGCCGCCAACCTGCGGCTGGTGGTCAGCGTTGCCAAGAAGTATCAGAACCAGGGCCTGGAGCTGCTCGATCTGGTGCAGGAAGGGGCGATCGGCTTAGAGCGGGCCGTCGATAAGTTCGACCCGGCGATGGGCTACAAGTTTTCCACCTATGCCTACTGGTGGATTCGCCAGGGCATGACTAGGGCCATCGACAACAGCGCCCGCACGATTCGTCTGCCCATCCATGTGAGCGAAAAGCTCTCAAAGATGCGACGCATCAGCCGGGAGCTCTCCCATCGCCTCGGCCGCCAGCCCTACCGGTTGGAATTGGCCCATGCCATGGGCATGCCCCCCCAGGAACTGGAGGAGCTGATGTCCCAGAGCGCCCCCTGCGCCTCCCTCGATGCCCATGCCCGCGGCGAAGAGGACCGCAGCACCCTGGGGGAACTGATCGCCGATCCCGCCAGCGGCGAATCGATGGATTCGATGGACCGCACGCTTCAAAAGGAGCACCTTGGCAACTGGCTGTCCCAGCTCAACGAACGGGAACAAAAGATCATCAAGATGCGATTCGGGCTGGAGGGCAGTGAGCCCCTCACCCTGGCCGAAATCGGCCGTCAAATCAATGTGTCCCGCGAACGGGTGCGCCAGCTTGAAGCCAAGGCGATCCTGAAGCTGCGGCTGATGACCAACTTCGAGCGGGCGGCATGATCAACCCTGGCTGAAGCGCAGACGGTTGGCAATTCCTGAGCTGGTCACCGCGGCTGGATCCGGCCCCCAGGGCCAGAGCCTCGCGATCGCTGTGGTGGGCCTCTGGATGGTCGGGGTGCTGGCCCTGGCCTTGCTGGTGCGCCGCCGTTGGCCCGAGCAGCGGGAGTGGAGCCGCAAGCTGGTTCACATGGGCACGGGGCCCGTGGTGTTGTTCGCCTGGGCCCTGCAGATCGAGCGGGGGATTGCCCTGCCCGTGGCGGCAGCCGTCACCGTGCTTACGGCCCTGAACCATCGCTTCCGCATGCTGCCAGCGGTGGAGGACGTGGGCCGCCCCAGCTACGGCACGATCGCCTATGGCGCCTCGATCACCGTGCTGTTGGCCCTGTTTTGGCCCGCCCAACCCGCGGCCGTGGCCGCCGGGGTGCTGGTGATGGCCTTTGGCGATGGCCTGGCTGGTTTGCTGGGCCCCCTGGTGCGATCGCCCAGCTGGAGCCTGTTTGGCCAGCGCAAATCGCTTGTAGGCACCGGCGCGATGGCGATCGCCAGCGCCTCTGTGTTGACCCTGCTCTGGATCCTGCCGGCGCCTGGTGGAGCCGTATCGGGAATGGCGGACTGGGCGGCGGCAGGTCCGCCCCAGGCGGTGGCCGCCATCGTGCTGATCACGGCGGTGGCCGTTGGCTTAGAGCAGCTCAGCGCCTATGGCCTCGACAACCTGAGCGTGCCCCTGGCGGTGGGCCTGCTTTGGAGCCTGGTCAGGCCTTGACCAGACCCCGTTGGGCCATGGCCACTGCCTCTGCCAGGCCGGCTAGCACTAACCGGGTGGAGTCCAGGTCGATGCAGGCGTCGGTGATGCTCTGGCCGTAGGTGAGCTGGGAGAGGTCGGCGGGGATCTTCTGGTTGCCGGCCACCAGGTGGCTCTCGATCATCACGCCCATGATGTGACGGGAGCCCGCGATCAGCTGCTCACCCACCTGGGCGGCCACCTCGCTCTGGCGCCGGTAGTCCTTGTTGGAATTGCCGTGGCTGCAATCCACCATCAGCCGGGGCTGCAGGCCGTCCTTGGCCAGGGCCGCGGCCGCTTCCTGCACCGCTTCGGCGTGGAAGTTGGTGCCGCGCTTGCCGCCGCGCAGCACCAGGTGGCCATCGGGGTTGCCCGTGGTGGTCACGATGGCGGCGTGGCCTTCGTGGTTAATGCCAAGGAAATGGTGGGGCCGGGCGGCGGCCTCCATGGCGTTGATCGCCGTGATCGCACTGCCATCGGTGCCGTTCTTGAAGCCGATCGGCATTGAGAGCCCCGATGCCATTTCCCGGTGGGTCTGGCTTTCGGTGGTGCGGGCGCCGATCGCTGTCCAGCTGATCAGGTCGGCGATGTATTGGGGCACCACCGGATCGAGCAGTTCGGTGGCCGCCGGCAGGCCCAGTTCGGCCAGGTGCAGCAGCAGTTCCCGGGCCAGGCGCAGGCCGGTGTTGATGTCGTAGCTGCCG
>CAINZT010000088.1 GCA_903855705.1 uncultured Synechococcus sp. | reverse complement strand
GGGGGGCGGCGTGCAGGCCAGGTCTTGGCAGCTTGGGGTGGGTTGGGGTTTGGGGCTGGCCGTGCTGATGGCAGGGCCAGCCCCAATGGCCCTTAGCCGTTATTGGCGGAGCCCTTCTTGGCGCGGTGAGCCTTGTTGGCCTCCTTCACCTTGCCGGCTTCACCATCGGCACCGCCGACGCCGGTGGACACGCTGACGCCGACGATCTTGCCGCCCATGCGGCTGACCCGACGCATGGTGTCAATCATGCGGGGGAAGGGCACATTCATGACCACATCCGATGTGCGGGAGTAGTCGATGTTGTTGAGGCCGGTGATCGTGAGGGACACCTGGCGATCACTATCGATGCCGCTGACGCGGGATCCGGTGGAAACCTTCATGGGTCGATGCGAACGAATGGGACGGGAGAAAGCAGGCCGGTTGGGTGCCTTAATGCAGCAACCTTCAAGGTTGGCTGGATGGCCGGCACCGTTTGGCTTGTGCGCCTGAGGGTGCGCGTCAGTTCACCGGGGTGATGCTGGCGATGCGACCGCCTTCGCGGTGAATTTGCTGCTGGTACTCCAGCATCTTGCTGAAGGGGATGAAGCGCACCCTGTTGCTGCGCTTGTGCAGGCGGTAGTTGTTGAAACCGGTGATCTCCACGCGGAAGGTGCGGCCTTCCTCGCCGGCGCCCACACCCTGGCGGGTGACGCCATCGCTGCTGACCTTGCGGAAGGCGGCGGCCTTGGTGCTGGGGCTCACCACCGGCACGGGGCTCTCGGAGTGAACGCTGGGGTTGAGGGTGGATTGGTTCTTGGTCACCGAACCGCGCACCGAGGCGCCGGCGCCGCCCCGGCTCAGTTGCAGCATGTAGGAGAACTGCAGGCCTTGCTGGCCAACGGAATAGTTCCAGCCATGCAGGTAAGGAACAACTTCTTCGCCGAAGCGGTCCTGGTATTCGGCGCTATCGAGGTAGGAGTCGATTTCGGCGTCGAAACCCTGCTCCTGCAGGATCGTGAAGTGGTGCAGCATCTCGGCCTTGTTCTGGGGGGCCCGGCCGAGCAGATGCTTGAAGTTCAGTTCGATGAAGCGATAGGCGTTGCAGTTCTCAAAGAACTTGGCGCGATAGAGGCCGCTCTTGGCCACCTGACGCACAAACTCCCGCACGCTCAGGTAGCCCCGCTTGAACAGCGATTCGGGGCCTTCGAGGCGCTCGCTGGCCATCACGTATTGGTTGCCGAGCACCTGTTGATACACGGCGCGGATCAGGGCAGCCTTGTCGGTTTCGGAACCATTAATCCAGTTTTCCTTGCTGGAGGCGTTGGCGTAGCGCTCGATGCCCAGGTAGGCAGCGTTGGCAAGAGTCATGAACGTGCGGGCCGAGGGGAGAAACGGGGCAGCGCCGGAGCCGGGGGCGGGCCGGAGCGCATGGGGGGCAGACGGGGAGTGGCAATCGCCGGGAAAGGGGACTGATCTGTCGCCTTGAAAGCGTTGCAGGGCAGGATTTCCCAAGCGAGCCCATGGGGCTGCAGCTGGATCCTATGGGTCCCCTTTTGCTCTTGAGCGACCCTTTCAGAATCGTTACAAACCTCGCCGCTGGCAGCTCGGCCCCCAGCCGATACCATCCGGCACAACCCCTGTGGGCTCTGTAATGGCCGCCCAGTCCCCAGCCCCTACTCCAGCCCAGCTCCAGCACCGCCTCGGCGAGCAACTCCAGGCCCTCAGTCAGGTGTCGGAGGCGTTGATGTTTCGCCTGCTCGACCTGGAGGAACGGCTGGCAGCCGTGGAGCAGCAGCTCGGCAGCCTCCAGGCCCACGACGATCAGGCCGCCTCGGGCCTGGGCGTGGATACGGGCGAAATTCTGGCCCTCACCGAGGAGCGGCTAGCCCGCCTGGAGGACCTGCTCAGCGGCCGTCGCCAACCGCTTGGAGGCCTAGGCAACTCCGCCTTTGGGCTGGAGGGTGGCTCCGTTGCTGCCAAGGCCACCATCAAGGCCGTGGCCAGCCCGGCGGAGCGAGAAGACTCCTTTGATCCCTTCCCGGAAGAGGAAGAGCAGGCCTTCATGGATGAACTGATCGCCTGAGAATCAGGTCGCCTGAGCATCAGCGCCTCTGAATGCGTTTAGCCCAGAGCCAGGTCGCCTGAGCGTCAGTTCACCTGGGTATCAGTGCTGGGAGCGTCAGTTATCGAGCCAGTCGCTCGGCAGTTCGGCGCTGTAATCGTGGGTGCGCTCGAACTCAAACGGGCCAGCTAGGGAGCCCCAAAGCTGCTCGTGGCTGGTGGGGTCGTGGCCCCGGTCGATCGTGCGCATGCCCTGGCCATCGAGCTCGAAGCTGCTGACCAGATAGGCGGTGGCTCCCTTGCGTTCCACCAGGCAGCGGCAGCCCGGCTCCACCTCGCCAATAAAGCCGTTGGCCGTTTCCTTCACCACGTAGGTGCAGCCTTCGAGCAGGCGCAGGTCGTCTGAACGTATCTGCATGCGCCGTTCGGCGTCCTCCACCGCGCCCCAGAAACGCTCCTCTTCGCCGATGGCCTGGTTGTGGATCACCAGGCTGTCGCTGCGTTGTTCCACCCGCAGCACCCGGATGCGGTAAGGGCGGCCTGGATCAATTGAGTAGCACTGCTCCAGCAGCAATGACCCTGGCGCCAGCTGGGGCAGGGGCCGGAATTTCACCAAGATGTGGGCGAAGAGGGGTGGGTTTTCGAAGGCCTGGTGTTGGTTGCTGAAACCGGCGCTCAACTGGCGCAGCAGGCGGGCGGAGGGGCTGGTCATGGCCGGATCCTATGGGCTGTGGAGTCCCGGTAACGGACCGATCGCTGGAAATGCAGAACTCAGCAACTGGCACCGAATTCAGGTCTGGGCCAAAAGCGCGAGTAGGCGTGCCTAAAGACCCAGCAGTCGGATGCGGAACTCGGCCACCTGGCGGGCCATGGCAGGGTTGCCCAGCATGAAGGGATGGTCGGCGCAGCTGGCCAGGATCAGCACCAGCTTTTCGCTGCTGGAGAGTGCGTGGCCGGGGTTTTGGGCGGTGTGGCGCTTCCAGGCCTCATCGAAGACCATGCCAAAACTGTCGGCGTTATCGAACAACTGGTTGCTGCTGGCCTCCGGTCGTGGAGAACGCATGACCCCTGGGGCGTTGGTTTCTTCGGATGCTAGGTCGCAGGTAGGGCGCCAATGGGCTGGGATCGATGCGCCCCACCAGCCATTGAGACTGTTTGCTAGCAACCCAAGACACTCGTCAATGGCACCCTTTCGTTGATGATTTTACGGCCCTGCTGACACATCAATGCAATCAAGTTGCTTAAGGTTTGAGCGTGATTTTGATCCTGAAATGGTGCTACTGAAATCAGCCAAAGGTGAAGGCATACGCCTTCACCCCTGGATCGAGAAATTCGATCTCAAAGGTATGGGGACGGCCTGACCCTGTGCGCAGCCGGACCAGCTGGTGGAGACGGTGCTGCTGCACCACTCCGTTGCCCATGGCGTCGATGTCATTGCCATGGGAATCGCCTGGGGGGGCGCCGTCGACTTGCACCCGGAAGCGCACCGGCCGGTTGCCGGCCCCGGGCCCGAGCACCAGGTGGAGATCCCGGGCGCGGAAGCGGTAGACGAGGCCTGCCCCTGGGCTGGTGGCGGTGGCCTTCTCGCCATCGACCCACCAGCGGCCCGCCAGGCCCCAATGGTTGAGGGCCAGATCGGCGGGGAAGTCGTAAGTGCGGGCCGCCGGCGGCAGCAGGGCCCCGGAGGCGAAGCGATCGGCACGCTCGAACCCCAGGTAGGTCTCGGGCGAGGGGAGCTGCCCGCTCGGGGCGGCGGCCAGGCTGCCGGTGGCCTCGGGATCCACCAGGGCATTGGACACCCCTGGCCGGCCGGCTTCCTTCAAGAGTTGCTGGATTACCCGTTCTGAACGGTCGTAGGCGCCCTCGCCGAACTGGACATGGCGGATTCGGCCGCGGGCATCGATGAAGTAGTGGGCCGGCCAATAGCGATTTTGGAAGGCTTTCCAGATCGCCAGATCGTTGTCGAGCACCACCGGATAGGTCAGCTGGAGTGTGCGGGTAGCTGCGCGGACGTTGTCGATGTCTCGTTCGAAGGCGAACTCGGGGGAGTGGACGCCGATCACCACCAGGCCCTGGTTTCGATACTTCTCTGCCCAGGCGCGCAGGTGGGGCAGGGTGCGTAGGCAGTTGATGCAGGAGTAAGTCCAAAAATCAACCAGCACCACCTTCCCCTTGAGCTGCTCCAGGCTTACGGGCGAGCCGTTGAGCCAGGTCGCCCCTGGCGGCAAGGGCGGCATCGCGCCCAGCACCGGCAGCGGCGCGGGGGAGCCAGTGGTGCTCTGGCTAGACGATGCGTTCGTGAGGCCAGTGCTGGCGGCTGCAGCAGTGGGGCGGAGCTTGGCGACGAGGGTTTCCTCCAGGCCGCTGGCGCCGGAGCGGGTGGCGGTGGCAACGGAGCTGCGATCCAGTCCTAGGGCGATGGCCGCCACCGCCAGCAGCACCACGGCCCCAAGGCCCCTCCGTAGCCTTTCGCTGGCCCCCAGCGAGCGTTTGAGCCCCTTGGCCATCCGCCCTCCGGCCCCCAGGGCGATAGCCAGGGAGGTGGCGGCCCCCAGGCCATAGGCCAGTAGCAGCAGGGCTGAGTGGCCACTGGCGCCACCGATGGCCGCCCCGGTGAGGATCAGCCCCAGGATCGGTCCGGCGCAGGGGGCCCAGAGCAGGCCGATCGCGACCCCAAGCAGCAGCGAGCCCCCCACCGCATCGCCCGCCAGGCGGGCCCGGTCGGCCCGTAGGGAGAGTCGGTTGCCCAGTCGCACCAAGGGTTGGCTGAGCCGATCGGCCAGGGCCGGAAACAGCAGTCCTAGGCCAAACACGGCCAGCAGTACCAGGGCCAGCAGGCGACCGGTTTGATTGGCTTGCACCACCCAGCTGCCACTGATGGCGGCCAGGCTGCCCACCGCGGCAAAGGACACCGCCATGCCCACAAGCATCGGCAGGACGCTGCTGCGGAACGGCTGACCCAACCGGGCAAACACAAAGGGCAGCACTGGCAGGATGCAGGGGCTGAGGATCGTCAGCAGGCCGCCGAAGAAGGCCAGGATCAACACACTCATGACAGGTGCCTCGATACCAATCAGGGTCTGGGTGCAGCTGCTGGGGCGACCGGACAGGTGCTCCGCTGGTAGTCGCAGGCCTGGATCGCAGGTTTCTGCCAGCTGATCGGGATTTCGAGCAGATCCCTGCTGCCGCTGATGGCCTGGGCCAGGAAGATCACAGCCGCCAGGGCGTTGGCCGAACCATGCAGACGGCGCCAACGCAGCTGTTTCGTGATCTCGGGCCGGCTGGCCACCGAGAACAACATCAGGCCCGTGAGCCCGGCGCCCCCCCAGAAATGGGACTGCCAGAAGGCGCCCTCGAAGGGATTGTCGCCCAGGCGATAGACCTCGCCCTGCAGGCCGAGGGTGATCACGCCCGCCCAACAGACCAGGGCAAAACTGGCCCGATAGAGGGGGCTTTTGGCGCGCCAGAGCAGCACCAGGGCCAGCACAGAGCCCAGCAGCACCAGCAGAACTACCCCAAGGCGGGGCAGGCCGCCGGGGAAGGCTGCCAAGGGGTGGCCAGTGAGGATCACCACGGCCAGGGCCAGGAGCACGATGGCCACCACGGCCGCCGCTAACCAGCGGCCCAGATCGGCGTGGTCCCGCCCCACGGTGGGCGGCAATTTGGCTTTATTGACCCGGCGATCCCGGGTTTGCATGGCCAGGCGCAGCACCATGCCGAGTAGGGGATACACCACCGCCACCGCCAGAACGGGGTGCAGCAGCCAGAGCCAGTCGATGGATTGCAGCATCAGTTGGGGGGGGCGAAGGAACAGCACCCGGGCTGCGCCGCGGGTCAGGATTGGCTGGGCTCAGGTGGAGTAGTCGCTCTCAATCGCGCCCCCACAAGCTGAGCGCCAGCCGATAAATGCGCGAGTGCCAGGTGCCGTCCCTGGCGCCTCAGACCGTCAGGACTTCAACGGAGCCCAGGCCATGGTGGCGTTGAACTGCTTGCACCAAATCAGCACCGATCCCTGGGCCTTGAGGTCAATCGAGGCGGGAATTTCATAGCTCTGGGCTCCTTGGCTCGACTTCAGCGACGCCAGGATCGTGTAGCTGCCCGGCTTGAGCGGGAAACCCGGGGCCTTGGTGGTAGCGAGCGGGGTTTTGGAGGGGCTGAAGATCACCTTCAGGTCGGGGGCCTTGTCGTTGGTTTTGAAATCGCTGCTCAGGCTGAGCACCTGCCGGCCCCCTTCCTTTTTGATCGAGAAGCTACCGGCCACAGGAGCTTCCGCCATCTGGAAGGGGCCCTGTAGCTGCACGCCTGCAGAGGCCACCATCGCCGGGGCGGCGACCTGGGCGAGGGGCAGGGCATGGGCCTGGAAGGTGCTGCCCGTGAGGGTGGCGGCGCCCACTAAGGCAACGGCGGCAAAACGGAACCCTGGGCTAGAGAGAGCAGACATGGCCGATGGGATGCGAATGGGCAGCTCGGGGACCGGGATCCGAAGCGGAATGACCCCGAGCGATGGAACTACCGATGGCTGATCGGATCGGATTGGTTTCCGGTCGCCGAATCGGCTGGTGGGCCTGGCTGCCCTTGGCGCTGTATGTCCTGCTCCGCGGACTGGATGCCACCGCGCTCAAGTGGTTGCAACTCCAGGGCGCCGCCCAGGGCCTGAACGGCGTGAACCCGATCAGCTTCTGCAATGTCTTCTTCGTTGCCCAGTTGATCGTGGGGCTCGCGACCCTCGCTCCTGGCCGCAAGCGCCTGGCCCGGGATCTTGGTTCCCTGGCAGGCCGGGACCGCCTGCTGTTGGCGCTCCATGGTGGGTTGGGCCTGTTCCTTGGCCCTGTCGCCACCTTCCTGGCCCTAGACGCGCTCTCGGTGATCAGCCAGACCCTCCTGTTCGCCCTGGTGCTGCCCCTCTCGGCCTTGCTGGCGCGCTGGCTGTTGCACGAATCCCTGCCCCGGGCCTTCTGGCCCAGCCTGGCCCTAGTGCTCACCGGGCTCTTGCTGCCCCAGGCGGCCGTGGCCATGGCGGGCGGGCCCATGGACCAGTTGGGCGGGGTGGCCTGGGCCCTGGTGGGGGTGGGAGCCTTCGCTGGGTCTGCCATCACCGGCCGCCTGGTGGCGGCGCGCCGTTGGCCCCTGGCCGTCAGTGTCGGCCTGCCCTCAACCCTGGCGGCCCTGGTGTTTGCCGTGATTGCCCTGGTGCTCTATGGCCCCCAGCACTTTTTCCTGCTGCGTCTTTGGTGGGTGGTGGGCGTGATCGGGGTCTATGGCCTCTGCCTCTCCCTCGGCCGCGAACTGGCCCTGCGTGCCGCCTACCGCCAGTTCCCCGTGGCCACGGTCTCCCTCTGGGGCTCGCTGACGATTGTGGTGGCGGCCCTCAGCGCGACCTGGCTCTTGGGGGAGGCCCTGGCCTGGCCCACCGCCCTGGGGTTGGTGCTGGTATTGGCCGGTGTGGGCCTGGATGGGGCGGCCAGGGCCCGTTGGGACCATGCCGATCATCCCGACCACTCTCTTCATCCCGAGCCATCGGATCAATCCAACCCACTCGCCCAATCCGATCAGACCGCTGGGCGGTACTCCCCTTGAAGCCTCCCCTTGAAGCCCCCTCCCCTTGGGATTGTTCCGGCTCCGCCCAACCAGCCCGGCCCTGCGCCCGGCCCCGTCCGTGGGGGAGAGGCTGATGGCAGGCCCCAGTTACGACTCCCTTGAGGAGCTCTACGACGCCTGTGGTGGGCCCGTGTACCGGCTGGCCCTGCGCCTCTGCCGTTCCGCCCAGGAGGCGGAGGACCTCTGCCATGACGTGTTCCTGCGCTACTGGCAACAGGGCCGCTACGACCCCTCGCGGGGACCGGTTCTGGCCTACCTGTTGTTGATGACCCGCTCGATGGCGCTGAATCGCCTTAGCCAGCGCAAGAACCGCTGGGACTTGCTGCAACGCTGGTCCCACCAGCTCTTCCCCGCGGCTGGGACCAGCCCCCAGGAGGCTGCCGAAGACGATGAACTGGCGGTGCGGGTGAAGGAGGCGTTGGGATCGATCTCTGCCGACCAGCGCCAGGTGCTGGAGCTGGCCTATTACGGGGGCCTGAGCCAGTCGGCGATTGGCGAAAAGCTGCAGCTCCCCTTAGGAACCGTCAAAACCCGATCGCGCCAGGGATTGATCCGGCTGCGGGCGTTGCTATTCGACTACCGGAGCGAACCATGAACCTTCCCGACCAACCGTCCGCCGCCGCCATCGATGCCCTGCTGGCCGGCCATGCCCTCGGCGACCTCGACGATGGCGAACGTCAGCACCTGGCGGCACTGCTGCGCCAGCGGCCGGAGCTGCGCTCCCGGCTCGATGAATTCAGCACCACCCTCGACCTGTTGCCCCTGGCCCTGCCGGCCACCGCGGCGCCGCCCGCCCGCCTGCGGCGCCGGCTGCTGGAGCCGCCCCGGCCGGAGCGGCCGCCCCGCCCCTGGCTGTTGCCTGCCCTGCTCGCTGGGGGCTTGGTGGTGCTGGGGCTGGAACTGCACCAGACCCGCCAGCAACTGGCCCAGGTGCAACAGCAATTGCAGCCCCCCAGCCGGTCTGGCCCCAATCATCAAGGCCGCCGCCTGATCCTGGCCTCCACGCTTGCCGATTCAGCTTCCTCCGCTGACCCCTCTGCTGACCCCTCCGCCCCAGCCTCGCGGGCCTCACCTTCGGGAGAAGTGGTGGTGATGGCCAATTCCAACAACAATCTTTTGATAGTGAACAACTTGCCGGCGCCACCTCCCCACCACGTCTACCGGCTGTGGGCCACGGTCGATGGCCAAAAGGTGGGCTGTGTGGCCTTCGTGCCGACAGCCCAGGGCCATGTGGCGATGCCAATCCCCCCGATGCCCTCCAACTTGGCCAGTGCCATCAGTGTCACCCTGGAAGCCGACCCCACCGGCACCGTTCCGCGCGGGCCGATGGTCCTGTCAACGCGGGTTTGAGCGGGAGGCGGGGCCAGCCCCATCCGATTGCGGATCTGACCGGTATGTCATGCCACAAGTTGGCAATCGCCATGGCTCTGGTAATCACGCCGATTCGCAAAGTCTTTCGCCAACCCTGTCCCCAACTGGTCCCCCAATCGTTTACAACCCAGAGCCCTCAACCAATCAACCAAGGCATCACTAAGTTGCGGACCCTGCTCCAGCTCAGAGTCCTCCCAGGGGCGTGGCGCGGCACCCTCCTGGCCCTGCTGCTTCAGGCGCCTTTCACCGCAGGGATCCAGGGCAGTCAGGCCCAGGCCAATCCCCAATCAGCCCTCCAGATCAGTGCTCAATCAATTGTCCAACCAAGGGTCCAACCAAGGGTCCAACGAACTGGGCAAACCAGGGGCCAGGCCACCGCGGTGCTGGCGGGCGGCTGTTTCTGGGGCATCGAGGCAGTCTTCGAGCACGTCAGGGGCGTGACAGCAGTGGTGTCGGGCTATGCGGGGGGAGCCAGCAACCATCCCAGCTACGAGCAGGTCAGCAGCGGCCAGAGTGGCCATGCCGAGGCCGTGCGCATCAGCTTCGACCCCAAACGGGTCACCTACGACCAGCTCCTGGCCGTGTTCCTCACGGTGGCCCACAACCCAACCGAACTCAACCGCCAGGGCCCTGATGTGGGCAGCCAATATCGCTCCGCCATCTTCTACGCCGATGCCAACCAGAAGCGTGCCGCCACTAAGGCCTTGGCCCAGCTGCAGCGATCCCACACCTACCCCCGCCCAGCGGTGACCCAGGTGCTGCCCCTGGGGAGCTTCCATCCGGCCGAGGCTTACCACCAGAACTTCCTGGCGCACCATCCCACGAATCCCTATATCGTCAACCACGATCTGCCGAAACTGGCCCAGCTGCGGCAGCAGTTTCCTGCCCTTTACTGGTGAAATCGGACAATCCCTTTTGACTCACCTTCTCTATGTTATGGCATCTCGTGTTTGCCTGGTTTGGCAATTGCTGATAATTTTCTAATTTTCACTCACCCAGGCTCATGCTGCAGGATGTTCGTTGAACTATGAATACGGAATCTAGGCAGTCGATAGGATCTGCCGCAGTATCTAGGATCTTCTAGGCCCGAGCTCGCTGTGGACAATGCGCGGTGCAACTATGGTTGGGTTTAGGGGCCAACGCAACCCAACCGGCAGAGACATTGCCTTGGGGGTCTTGTTAAACCTGTATCATTTTATTTGGCGCAAACTCCTTTGTTCGCCGCCCCCGCTTCGCCGTCAATGCAGTGGTGGGATTTACTCCAAAGCGTAGTTGTGACACTTGAAAAAAGTTTTCTCGCCATTGGCTCCCTTTTCCTGCCCATGGAAAAAAATCTGCATGCAAATCACGTGAAACTTTTGTGAGCTCCTCCTTGGAAAATGCAAATCCAAGCGACGATGCTATATGGATTATCTGATCTGGATGGGTGCAGGTTTTGATTTGATAATGCATATTTAGGGAGATCTCAATGCGTCTGATGAAAGCAATAAATGCCCTGTAGGTAGCGCAGGAGTCGGTAATTGTAGTCATTCTTCGCTGGGACGAAGGTGGCGGAAGGCCGAGGCCTTCACAGAGCTTAATACAGCAGTTGCCCGCCCTGGGCGCTTCATGCAGTATCCGCAAATGTGCGATGGGCTTTTGCAAAAGTCGCAACATCTCTCTCATGATGTGGCGGGGTTTTGCTGCATTTTGCTGCAGACTGCGCTTCGATTCTTCAATGCCCCGCTAGCCCCTCTATGGCGATGGCTGCCTCTGGTCCTAGGTGGGCTGTTTCTGGGACTGAACCCGTGGAGGTGCATCGGAGGATCTTCCAGGTGCTCTTGGGGTCTGGCTTCTGACCTGCCCGATTGACCAGGGTTCGATGGCCTGTGATTACATCTCACTCGGCGGTCCGCCCAGGGGGGCGGCCTAAAAGAGGGGAGTCTGTGGTCAAGGGCTCGTTAGAGGTCGGAGCCTCTGCCGCAACCCAGTAGGCACTTCTGGCGCTTGTTGGTGTGAGTTGCTGCCGTCAACACCTCCTTAGTTGCCGTGGCGAGCGAAAGAACTCACGCCTCACGCACACACCCAAAAACGCGAAAACCCCTGCAAAAGCAGAGATTTTGACATGCCAGGACCCAGATTTGAACTGGGGACACGGCGGGTTGAGACCGCCGTAAACCCCATATCTGGTGGATGAGTGCGCTTAAAACCGCTAGATAAGTGGTTGTACTTGCAACTCCCATACCGCTCCCATACCATGGAGGCAAATTGCGGTAAGTCCAGTAACCCCCTGGAAATGGGTTCTGGTATGGGAACTCTATGGCAAGGTCACTGCCCCAGCATTGGTTGGACGGAACGCGCAAGTCCCTCTCCGTTTCACGGGACTTGGGGTTGAGGGGCGACTATCCCAGCACCCTTTCGGTCTATGTAGTTGGCAAGACCAAGAACCTTGCTTGGCGATTTCTGCCTGACGAAGCGGAAGATCCAAGACCCTTCTGCGGGCGGACTAACAATGGGAAGGGGAAACGGAAATACATAGAGGGCACAACTGGTACTGACGATCCATGGGAGGCAGGTAAAGCGGCGATATCTGCATCAATTGCCAGGCGGAAGGCATTGCTTCGGCAAATAGAAGATCAGAGTTTAGAGCGAGAACATGCCCTCTCAAATTTCTGGGAAACTTGGATTGCCAGAGTCGCGACTGAACCAAGAAGCAATCAAACTAGGTGGATGAGAGATAAGAAACTCCTTTGGAGTGGAACCAATGGCATTGGTCTCCAACCCTGGGCGACTCAAAAGAGCGTGAGTCGGATCACGTTTCAGGACTTTCAGGAATTCTTCTCCTTGGTTACTAAGCACTGCCAATCAAAGGGAACCTCTGGCAATGAGAGTAAGCGGCAGTACAAGACTCTTATCCGTAACTTATTTGACGAGGCAAGGGTAGTATTCCCTTCACTTCAATGTCCAGATTTCCCAAAGATATCAAAACAGATCAAGCAAGTAAAACATCTTACCCACGATGAATGGGACATGCTTGTGGAAAAATTAGTGCAACTTTCTGGTGGCGCTGCCCGTGTAAATCTCACACCTCAGGAATATTTGGAACTGGACTGGAGTCCCCGTAACAAAAAGAATCAGAGAAACTGGGTAGATCTCTACGATGCTATCCATTTGCAATGGTTTTACTATCTTCGAAGTGAAGATGCTCCCCGTCTTCGCAGCGAATGGTTCACGGATAAAGGAGATGTAGTATTATGTTATCTAGAAAAAACTAAGGGTGATCGGGATCTCCATAACACCACTGCATACCGCCCTGACGCTTATGAGAATATAAAGAGAACACTTAAACGAAAACCAAAGGGGTATCTTGTTTTCCCCTGGATCCCAAGGAAGGACGGAAGTGAAAATGAAAGCAATGTAGGGGAAACTTTGAATGATTTAATTCGTGCTGTACTAGAAGCGTGTGGTCTTTCTACAGATGAGATTAACTGGAAGACATTTCGACATACGGCGTTTCGCCTAACACTTGAAGAATTCCCAAGACTAGGCGAGGTTCCAGATATCGCTTCATTTGCTATAAATGGGCACACAAGCGAAACTATGCTGAGGGAGCGGTACTTAAAGTTTATTGATGCCGATAAAGTTAGTAAAGCAGCAAGAGAAGCGATTAAACCAGGAAAGTGGTCTATGCAAAATCGCGTAACCATGTGATGCCTAAATTAACCTTGGCGCTTATTGCCTATACTAGTGTGCTATATTTTTGCAAGGGAAGTTGTGCTTGATTTTGGAGGTACTCTGTGTTGGCATTACTGCATAAGGACGGTGTAAGTAGATTTAGGATTCTCTGGAGATTTTTACACGAAAAGTTTTTCCGACAACTGTAATGCTTTTGGATGTAACTCCCTAGCATTTTCCGTACCGCAAACACTCACGAACGCATAATTTCGACAAAATCATAAAGGTGGTTTTGCGTTGGATTTCTACCTTTGCTCAGATCGGCATGACTTCAGTAGAGATGCTCCAACGCACCTACCTGTGATTCATCGAAGAAGATGCAACTGCCAAGTGGCATGGGCACAGATTCGCCCGGGCGATTGTTCGATGGTGAAGCGGGTTGTTGGGTAAATTGAAGAATCCATTTTTACCTCTGGCAGGCGAAGGAATTTGTGGGAAATAGATTTCATAAGTATGTTAAGAACGTGTGGTTTTGAAAGAAGAGAATCAAAAGGATGGGAAGAGAGCAGGAGGAAATCTACTGGATTTCTTCTTAGACTTAAGTGCCTCTTTTCGACGGAACTGGCGGGAACTTCGAGCAACGAGGATGCCCTTAGCAAACTCCGAAGCAAAGGTCAATTCGTCAATCATCTGATTTCGAGTCATCGTAAATGTCGGCAAAGAATCGCCCAGTTCATCAATTTCCAAAATTAACTCATCGATAAGCGGAAGCAAGACATTTTCAATCAGCGCCAAAGAAGAGGAATCGGGGACTGTATAAACGAAAGCAATTTGCGCTCTAATCTTCTGCAACTTTCGAAGAGTTTCATTTTGAGGCGTTGAGTTGATTCCGTAGTCCAAAGAACCATTGCTTCTCGTGTATGAAGAGACATACCCGTGAAAGGAAATATTTTCAAGGAGACAAAATTTTGTATCATAGGAAGGTAGATGAGAATACGGAATAAAGAGGTTGACATGATCCTCCCTGGAGAGCGCCTCTTGTTCGGTAAAGCATTTCAGTGGATTGAATGCCTTGAATACTGGATTACCGACGGTGACTTGGCGAACACCGGAATCGACATGATCGATCCAATGACGCATTCGACCACGACACATAAGATGCTGACCTTCAAATTGAGCGAGAGATGACCTCATAAGATTAACCTCTAGTTACCAAAACCCTTGTAGGGAAAACGCTTTTTGTTCCCGCCGTTCTTGGGATAAGAATTTGGGAACATAATATTCAATGCCCTAAGCATGTAATCGTTATGGATACGATCTAGAGCATCTGTGCTTATGCGTTGATAGTGCCGGTACTCCTCATATTCACGAAGGTCGATCAATGGGAAGTCTGCCAAACCGATAGGGAAATAACGATTCCCGCTGTTGATCTGTTTGACTGAACCGGGGTAATCAATTAACGAATCAGAATCTGGTAATACATAGTCTTCATCAAAATAAAAACCCTCGGCGAAAAATGATGTTACCCTGCCAATGAAACCGATAACCAAAGTATTCTGATATCCGACAGACTCCCACCTACAGAAACAATTATCCCATTCGCCTTTCTCAACGCGATCAGATTCAAATAGAATCACCGAGAAGTCTGGATGATGTTTTTCAAGTGCCTTTGGCAAAAGGGAAAAGTTAAAATCAAGTTTTTCGATTCCCTTTCGATTGAGGTCACATAAATCACGCATTGATAAGATCCAGTGTGAACCAAAAGAAACTCTGCACTTGCCGATTTTATCTTCTGTAATCGGAACAAGTTTGCAACCTTGAGCAACAGAAGAAAGAATCGACTTTTTTGCCTGATTGGTCAAATAGGGGTTGTTGAAGTCAATCATGATGGATATCAAAAGAAGGGGTAATTAAGAAAAGATGTTGAAGCACATTAGTCGCATTGCAATGAAGAGGATCTGTAATAAAAGGGGCGATCTACTTGCTCAAAGTGGAAGATACATTGGGGAACCATTGATCCAAAGCAAGCAAGATAATTTGATGCCCAACCTTGAATTCAATGGGATCGAGTTGAAGTGTGGGACATTTCATCTGCACCATCAGATAATCTGTAACTGGTTCGAGTATCCATTGCATAGCATCTTTATCAAACCTATCCAAGAAAGTATAGAGTTCATCATCGTAAACTAAATCAGCGTCAACAGGATTCTCAAGGCGCCCTTGAATACTGGGGAAATGCTCACCCAACCATTTCATCATCACATTACTTTTCGCAAAGGAAGCAGTAATTGCAACACCATCCTTAAGGATAGTAATGGTTAAAATATCGTAAATCCGACCTAAAGTTACATATTGAATAAGGGCATTCGGAAAACGTTTTGAAAAATCAAAAATACCCGTACCCAATGGCAACCAGTTGGTGCCGAAATCGGAGGTAAAAACGTGCTCAGCGGATGCGTGAATACTCATATCATAAAGTTCACATGTTGCGATCTTGCTTGTATTTTTCAAATAGTATCCGTCCAGTTTCCGGCATGTATGCTCAAGGTGAAGAGTTGATTCCAAGAAACTAGTTCGACTTGAAAGACCATTGAAATGCAAGGGCAAATCCTCAGTAAACGTTATAGGATGTAGTATCAGAGGCGAAAGCGCATCTGGGAAAGAAAGATCTTCGGCACATGCAGTCTGCTGGAGATTCCCAAAAGAAGCATGAATTTGGTCTTTCTGATCGGGTCGAAGATTGAAAATGGTGAAATGATTATGCCAGTTGATTGTCATGAGTTTGAAGTAGGATAAAGGATAAAGAACTTAAAAACTAGGAGTCGGTAGGTGAATGAACCGCTATATGCAATAGGCGAGAATTCATTAATGCAAATTCCCGTAGAAACAGGGGATTCATTGCTAGAATTCAAAGATGAGCATTAGATTAAATAATGCCTGCCTAAAGTGCTTGCGAAAAATGGGCAATTCTTCTTTAATCTCATCGACTTCATGCGGGGTTAAGTCCTGACGAAAACAAGATGGAATTTCACCCGAAGCAAAGGTCATGGTGCAGTAATTAACAAAAGCATCGGCAAGTGCTTGCCCATGTGTATTTGCCAATTGCAAAGCATCAATCTCCTGATGACTAAACTGGATACGACAATCGCCATCACCAAAGAAAAGACCATTTTCATTAGAACCAACGGTTGTGGTAAAGGATTCGATTGTCATAAGAAAAAGGGTGGTTTGAGGGTTTACGTTAAAGAAACTTCGTGGTATCGAAAGAAATACTTCCGATAAGAGAAGGCGGTAGCAAGTGCTAGTTGGGGGAACCAGACCTTGCTGACCACGAAAAAAGTATCCCCCGAAATCAGAGCGAACCCAATACCAAACAGATCACTTGATACGCTGGAATGCTGCGAGAAATGTCGTATCATGTTGGGAGGATCGCCTAAAACCCTTGGATCAACTAGAAAATCGACTCAGGACTGGGGACTTTGGAGACAGTCCCGAAGCGATAATTTCGTTCAGCAAGCAGATTGGTGAATTAGAGATCG
>CAINZT010000087.1 GCA_903855705.1 uncultured Synechococcus sp. | reverse complement strand
GTTCACGATGATTCTGGTGATGTGCATGGGCTCGGCAGCCCTGGCCATGCGCCGCCTGGGCGATGCCGATCCGGCGGAGATCTTCTGAGCGATGCCCTCCGACCTGCCGCAGCCCCCTACTTCCCAACTCTTGACTCCGCTGGCGATTGAGATTGCCGGCCTCAGCCATTGGTATGGGGAGGGCAAGATGCGCCGCCAGGTGCTCGAAGGGGTCGATCTCTCGATCGCCAGCGGCGAGGTGGTGCTGCTGACCGGCCCCTCCGGTTGCGGCAAAACCACCCTGCTGACCCTGGTGGGGGCCCTGCGCCAGGTGCAGGCCGGCCAGGTGAAGGTGTTTGGTCAGGAGCTGGCCGGCTCGAGCCGGGCTGAGCGCCAGCAGCTCCGCCGCTCGATTGGCATGATTTTCCAGGGCCACAACCTGCTGCGCTGCCTCAGCGCCGAGCAGAACGTGCAGATGGGCGCCGACCTGCTGGATGGCCTCAGTTACCGGGCCCGCCGCGACCAGGCCCGCGAATGGCTGCGGGCCGTGGGCCTGGGCGACCAGCTGCACAAGCTGCCCCACGACCTCTCCGGCGGCCAGAAGCAGCGCGTAGCGATTGCAAGGGCCCTGGCGACCAAGCCGAGGCTGCTGCTGGCCGATGAACCCACCGCCGCCCTCGATAGCCGCACCGGCCGCGATGTGGTGGTGCTGCTCCATGGCCTGGCCAAGGAACAGGGTTGCGGCGTGTTGATGGTGACCCACGACCCCCGCATCCTCGATTTAGCCGACCGGGTGCTGCGCATGGAGGACGGCCGGGTGGTGGATAGCGCCGCCGCAGACTCCCTGGCGCCAGGCCAGCTGGCCGCGGGCTAGGCCCCAGGGGTTGGGGCGCAGAAGAATTGCATCAAGGGAAGATGAACGGAGGGACAATGCATCTAGGGAAAATTCACCGAGGGAAAATGCATCGAGGCAAAGGGTGAAAGGGCGTGGGCCCCTGGGCCCCGGTCCCCTGCGGCCCAGGGGCCCGGATCAGGGCGCTGCCTGGGCATCTGCTCCCGCCCCCCGGTTTCCCGACCGGGGCGCCCGGGCCCCCTTGAGTAAGGTGAAGGATCTCTCCACCGAACCCGCCAGACGATGTCGAAGCGCAGGAATCTCAAGAAGGAAAAGCAGGAACGCAACCGCGCCTACGCCCGCAAGTTCAAAAAGCGCAAGCTGCGTAACGACGGCCGCGGCGAAGGCGCTGGCAATGGCGTGACCGGCACGGCCAACAACGGTGGCGCTGCCGACTGAGCAGGCCTGAAACCCCCTAGGGGGTGGCCTGTTTTGTGGGGATCCTGCGGGGTCCCCCTTTTTTTAGGTGTCCTGGCCCCTTCGGCTGCTTCGACGAACCCATGTTTCTCAGCGTCGTTATCCCCACCTACAACCGCCGGCCGATCCTGGCGAAATGTCTGCGTGCCCTCGAGCAGCAGCAGCTGGGTGGTCCGATCAGTGCCTACGAGGTGGTGGTCGTTGATGACGGCTCCAGCGATGACACCGTGGCCTGGTTGCGGGCTGAGGCGGCGTCTTTCCCCCATATGCGGCTGGTCGAGCAGGACCACGGCGGCCCGGCCGAGGGCCGTAACCGGGGCGTTGAGCATGCCCAAGGCGACGTGATCGTCTTTATCGATAGCGATCTGGTGGTGACCGAAGGCTTCCTGCTCGCCCACGCCAGCGCCCTCCACGACCACTGGCAGCGCCGCGGCGATCGCCTTTGCTTCACCTACGGGGCCGTGATCAACACGGCCAACTTCGAGGATCCCACCAGCGAGCCCCACAAGCTGCGCGACCTCTCCTGGGCCTATTTCGCCACGGGCAATGTGGCGATCGATCGCCAAGTGCTCGTGCGCAGCGGCCTCTTCGACACCCGCTTCCGCCTCTACGGTTGGGAAGACCTCGAACTGGGCGAGCGCCTGCGGCGCCTGGGTGTGGTGCTGGTGCGTTGCCCTGAGGCGGTGGGCTACCACTGGCATCCGGCCCTGAGCCTGGAGCAGGTGCCCCGCCTGATTCAGGTGGAGCAGGAGCGGGCCAAGATGGGCCTCGTTTTTTACCGCAAGCACCCCACTCGCCGGGTGCGGTTCATCATCCAGTTCACCCTGCTGCATCGCCTGCTCTGGGAGCTGCTCACCCTGGGCGGCCTGGTCAATGAACGCAGCTTGAGGCCCCTGCTCGCCTGGTTGATCCGCCAGGGCAAACCGGGCCTGGCCCTGGAGCTGCTGCGCCTGCCCCTCAACCGGATCGGCGTGCGGGCCCTCTATGCCGAGGCCCGGGCCGCTGGCCTGGCCTGAGCCCGGGCTGGCGGCCTGGCCTGGGTCCCGGCGGCAAACCGGCCTGGCGATCGGGGCCCATTTGATAGGTTGGCCGGGTCCCTAACAAACCGCACACCTGTCCGTTTCGGGTGACCAGGCATGGGCTATTGCGCTCCTGCCACCGGGCTGGCCTCCTGGCCTAGCCCCTGACCAACTGGCCGTTTTCGGTCCTTTGGCCAACCCCACATGGTCCCTGGCAGGTGGAGGCGAACCCGAAACCCCTACTCCAATGGCTGTTGTCACACTCGCAGAAATGATGGAGGCGGGTGCCCACTTTGGGCACCAAACACGCCGCTGGAACCCCAAGATGGCGCGCTACATCTATTGCGCCCGCATGGGGGTTCACATCATCGACCTCGTGCTGACCGCCGTCTGCATGAATAACGCCTACAAGTGGACCCGCAGTGCCGCCCGCAGCGGCAAGCGCTTCCTCTTTGTTGGCACCAAGAAACAGGCCTCCGAGGTGATCGCCCAGGAGGCGACCCGCTGTGGCGCCGCCTTCGTGAACCAGCGTTGGTTGGGCGGCATGCTCACCAACTGGACGACGATGCGCGCCCGCATCGATCGCCTCAAGGACCTAGAGCGCATGGAGTCCTCGGGCGGTATCGCCCTGCGGCCCAAGAAGGAAGCCGCCGTGCTGCGCCGTGAGCTGGAGCGTCTCCAGAAGTATCTCGGTGGCCTCAAAAACATGCGCCGCCTGCCCGATGTGGTGGTGCTGGTGGATCAGCGCCGTGAAACCAACGCCGTGCTTGAGGCCCGCAAACTCGATATCCCCCTGGTGTCGATGCTCGACACCAACTGCGATCCCGACCTCTGCGACGTGCCCATTCCTTGCAACGACGACGCCGTGCGTTCGGTGCAACTGGTGCTCGGCCGTCTGGCCGATGCCATTAATGAAGGTCGCCATGGCGCCCAGGACCAGCGCGGCGGCTACGAGGAAGAGGAAGGCTGATCCCTTCGGATCGGCCCCACTCCATTCACCTCTCGCTCCTTACTCCCCTACTCCCCACCCTCCGATGGCTGAGATCTCAGCAAAGCTGGTCAAGGAACTGCGCGATAAAACCGGCGCAGGCATGATGGATTGCAAGAAGGCCCTCGGTGAGTCTGGTGGTGATACCGCCAAGGCCACCGAATGGCTGCGCCAGAAGGGCATTGCCACGGCTGAGAAAAAATCAGGCCGTACCGCCGCTGAAGGGGCGATTGGCAGCTACATCCACACCGGCGCCCGCGTCGGTGTGCTGGTGGAACTGAACTGCGAAACCGATTTCGTCGCCCGGGGCGATCTCTTCCAAGACCTGCTGCGCAACGTCGCCATGCAGATCGCAGCCTGCCCCAACGTTGAATTCGTGAGCACGGCCGACATCCCTAAGGAGGTGGCCGAGCGCGAGAAATCGATCGAGATGGGCCGCGATGACCTGGCCGGCAAGCCCGATGCCATGAAGGTGAAGATCGTCGAAGGACGGATCGGCAAGCGCCTCAAGGAACTCGCCCTGCTGGAGCAGCCCTTCATCAAGGACAGCGCCATCACCGTGGAGGAGCTGGTCAAGCAGGTGGCAGGCAAGATCGGCGAGAACATCCAGATCCGCCGCTTCACCCGCTACACCCTGGGTGAAGGCATTGAGGTGGAGCAAAGCGATTTCGCTGCCGAAGTCGCCGCCATGACCATCTCCGCCTGAGCCGCCGGCCCCTTTGCATCCCAACAGCAGCCCCCTGGCGGAGGCCGAGCGTCAACTGGAGCTGCAGCGTCAGCTGATTGTGACGCTCACTCCCGAGCTCTACCGCCAGCTGGCCCTTTATCTGCAAGTGCTCCGCAAGGGCCTGTTGCACGCCGTGCAGCAGGCCTGTTTCCATCTGGCTACCCAGGCCTACCCGGAGCGCTTCAGCGCCATCGGCCCCAGCCGCCGCCTCGAACTGCAGGAGCGGCTCCAGGCCCTGGTCCAGCGCTGCAACTGCTTGCTCACGGTCGAGCAGCTGATGGGCCTGGCGGCCCAGTTGCAAAGCCGCCAGCAACGGCAGCGGCGGCGGGACCAGCAGCGCCTGTTGCTGGCCCTGGCGGGGGAAGAGGAGAGCGTCGATGACCCTGACGAGGGGGAAACCGAGGGCGAGGGCGAGGACCAGGGAGAGCCCCAGGGAGAGCCCCAGGGCAAAGGGGAGAGCTCGCCAATGGGCCAGCCCCCGCACCGGGGCTCTGTGCACCTGGGCCTCGATCTTCCCCTCAGCGCCGATCTCTTTGGCGAGGGTTTGGAGGGCCTGGGCGCCTGGCTGGCTGGCTTTGCCCGCCAGGGGGATTCCCTCGAGGGCGATGCAAGCCCGCAAGAGCCGTCGTCGCCATCGGCCGATATGGGGCCAGCCGGCCCAGAGCTCCCCGATCCGATCGAGGCCAGCTCGCCGCCGGCGGATAGCCCCGATCTCGAACAGGACAGGAATCGCGATCCAGAGGCTGATCGCCAACAGGCAGCAGATCTGGATCAGGGTTGCGATCCAGGCCCAGGGGCAGGGGCAGATCCGGCCCTGCAGACCGAGCTGGGCCAGGTGCACGGCCAGGACAGGACCGGTCTCAGCGACGGGTCCGCGGCTTCCCGTCCTCCCCAGCCCGCCCCAGATCCAGCGCATCACTCAGGTCCAGCCGTTGACGCTTCAGGCGAAAGGAGTCCAAACCCCGCCCAGTCCCCGGGGGACGAGCTAGATCCCGATCAGCGCGGCGAGCTCGCCGGCGAAGGGGACCAATCCGGCTCGCCGCTTCAGGATCTGGGCAGTTATCTGGGCAGTCCCCTAGGCAGTCCTGCTGGCCAGCCCGGGGAGGGTCCGCCCCGCTCCGGGGTTAACCAGCCTGCTAGCCCTGACGGTGCCAGCGATGGTCCGCGTCGTCCCAGGCGCCCTCCCTTCCGGCGGGGCCCTGGCCCCAGCGGCGGGCGCCAACGGTCCGTTGGCCCCGAAGGCTCGGTTGATGATTTCCAGTTTTTCCAATCCCTGTTCGCCATGGCCGCCGAGGGGCTGGGCCGGGAGACACCAGGCTTGGCCAGCCCTGGGTCTGCTGAGTTTGGCCAAGCCGAGCCCGACCAGGGCCCTGGTGATGGCAGCTCTGATGGCCCGGGCGATTCCCCGGCTGCGGGTGAGTCCGTCCCCACGCTTGAGGGTCCTGCCCAGGGGGCGGGGGCGATCCCCCTTGAGTTGTTGCGCCAGGTCAGCGGCCTCGGCCAGGCCCCGGCGCCGGCGAGCTGGCAGGTCCAGGGTTCGCTGATGCCCCAGGACGCCCCCAGCTTGTTGGCCTGGTGGGAGGCCCTTGATGGGGCCCTCCAGCGGCGACTGCGCAACCTCTCGAATGCGGTCAATGGCGAGCTGGTGAGGCTGGAGATCAGCCGCAGCCACCTGCCGATCGTCCTGCTGGATGCGGTGCTGAAGGGCCAGCTGGACCCCCTGCCGGCGCCGGCCAACCTGCTGCGCCTGCAGATGCCCTTTGGCGGCGACACCCCCACCAGCCCCGGGGCTGGAGACACTGCGGCGGCCTTCCCCCTGGGCGGACCGTTGGACATGGTGGTGCTGTTGCTGCGGCCGACCGATCTCGAGTTCGAAGCCCCGGCCCTGCGGGTCTGTCGCCGGCGGCTCGAGCAGAACCGGGCCCGATTGCGCACAATGGCCCAACGGCACCGCTACTGGCAGCGGCGTGTGCAGGCCCTGGAGGCAGAGCGGCAGTGGTTCCAGGACAGTCCCAACCCCAGCCGCTAGTCCCCTCTGGGGGCTCCGCCCCTGGGCCGGCCCCTGGCCCAGCCGCTCCAAGCCCTGCGCCGTCCCGCTCCGCAGCCCCTTCTTCCCAGGAGCCTGGGAAGAAGGGGCTGCAGGCGAATTCGCTGGCGACTCCTGGGGCGCTCGCGGTGACGCAATCCCTTCCGGCTCCCGCGCCAGCTCCTGGGGCTACACCGGTGATCACCGCAGCGGCCTTCACCCAGTGGGCCCGGCCCCTGCAACAGGCCCTGGAGCTGGAAGCGGATCGGGGCTTTGGCAATCTCCAGGGCCGGCGCGAACGGTTCAGCAGCTTCCTGGCGCGCCAGTGCGGCGAGCCTCCGGCCGGCTTGCCCCTCGCCGACCAGGGGGCCCTGGGCCAGCTCGCGGACGATTACGGGATCTACGACAGCCTCAGCCAGGCCCGCCGCCAGAGTCTGGTGCGCCGCAGCCGCCAACGGCTGCATGACATCCAGCGGGCCCTGCAGCCGGCCACGCCGCCGGCGCCGCCGCGGCTGAACCGGCCCAAGGACAGCCTGGCTCCAGCTCCGGCCCCAGACCTCGCCGTTCTCCAACCCCAATCCCCCCTGGGCCAGATCCGCGGCATCGGCCCCAAGGGCGCTGAAAAACTGGCCGCCCTGGGCCTGTTTGTCGCCCGCGATTTGATTCGCTACTACCCGCGCGACTACCTCGACTACGCCAACCTGGTGCGCATCGCCTCCCTGGAGCCGGGCTCCACGGCCACGATCGTTGCCACGGTGCGGCGCAGCAGCAGCTTCACCAGCCCCCGCAATCCCAACCTCTCGATCCTGGAATTACAGCTGCAGGACCCCACCGGTCGCCTGCGGGTGTCGCGTTTTTTCGCGGGCAAACGCTTCAGTTCGCCGGGCTGGTTGAAGTCCCAGGAGCGCCAGTTTCCGGCCGGTTGCACGGTGGCGGTCAGTGGCCTGGTCAAGGAAACCCCCTACGGCCCCTGCTTCCAGGACCCGCTGATGGAGGTGCTGGAGAGCCCGAATGCGCCCCTGCAGAGCCGCCAGATCGGCCGGCTCCTGCCCGTCTATGGCCTCACCGAGGGGCTCACGGCCGATCGGGTTCGCCAGGCGGTCCAGTCCCTGCTCGGGGCGGTGCAGGCCTGGGGCGACCCTTTGCCTGGCTCGCTGCTGCAGGAACAGCAGCTCCTCGATCTGCCCACGGCCCTGGTGCAGATCCACCAGCCAGACGACCAACAGATCCTGGCGGCAGCCCGGCGGCGGCTGGTGTTTGATGAATTTCTGATGTTGCAGCTCGGCCTGCTGCAGCGCCGCCGCCAACTCACCGCCAACCCGGCGCCGCCCCTGGCCCTGGCGGCCCAACGGGCTCCTGGGGCCGCCGCCGGTGCGGCCGAAGGCGATGGCCTGATGGCGGCCTTCCTGAAGATCCTGCCCTTTCCGCTCACCGGTGCCCAGCGGCGGGTATTGGCCGAGATCCACGCCGACCTAGCCCGGGACCAGGCGATGGCGCGGCTGGTGCAGGGGGATGTGGGCAGTGGCAAAACCGTGGTGGCGATTGCTGCGTTGCTCACGGCCATTGATGCCGGCTGCCAGGGGGCCCTGATGGCGCCCACCGAGGTGCTGGCGGCCCAGCACTACCAAAAGCTCTGCGAGTGGCTGCCCCAGCTCCATGTGACCGTGGCCCTGCTTACCGGCTCCACCCCCGCCAAGCGGCGCCGTGAGCTGCTGGCCGACCTCGACAACGGCACCCTCAAAATTCTGGTGGGCACCCACGCCCTGCTGGAGGATCCGGTGCGCTTCGCCCGCCTCGGTCTGGTGGTGGTGGATGAGCAACACCGCTTCGGCGTGCACCAACGCCATCGCCTGCTCAACAAGGGCCTCCAACCCCACCTGTTGACGATGACGGCAACCCCCATTCCCCGCACCCTGGCCCTGTCGATCCACGGCGATCTCGATGTCAGCCAGATCGATGAATTACCGCCGGGTCGCACGCCGATTCGCACCCAATTGATCAAGGGCGGTGAACGCCAGCAGGCCTACGACCTGATCCGCCGCGAAGTGGAAGCGGGGCAGCGGGCCTATGTGGTGCTGCCCCTGGTGGAAGATTCTGAAAAACTGGATTTGCGCTCAGCGGTGGAGGTCCATCGCCAGCTGAGCGAGGAGGTGTTCCCCGACCTCAGCGTTGGCCTGCTCCACGGTCGCCTGGCCAGCTTCGATAAGCAGGCGGCGATCGGCGCCTTTGCGGCGGGCCAGACCCAGGTGCTGGTCTCCACCACGGTGGTGGAGGTGGGGGTGGATGTGCCCGAGGCGAGTGTGATGGTGATCGAGCACGCCGACCGCTTTGGCCTCTCCCAGCTGCACCAGCTGCGCGGCCGGGTGGGCCGGGGGGCGGCGGCCTCCCATTGCCTCTTGATCAACGACAGCCGCAATGCCCAGGCCCGCCAGCGGCTGGAGGTGTTGGTGCGCTCCAGCGATGGCTTTGAGATCGCCGAGATGGACCTGCGCCTGCGCGGTCCGGGCCAGGTGCTGGGCACCCGCCAATCGGGCCTGCCGGATTTAGCCCTGGCCAGCCTCAGCGACGACGGCGCCGTGCTCGACCAGGCCCGCGAAGCCGCCCAGGCCCTGATGGCCCGCGATCCCGACCTGGCCGAACACCCGGCCCTGGCCGCCGCCCTGGCCGAGCAACGCCAGCGCCTTACCCAGGTGGATCGTCTTAATTAGGGCAGCTGGAGGGGGGCCCCCGTGGGGTCCTCGCCCGGTCGCTCCGCCGGCTTGGGAGCGTCCGCCCCAGGCCGCCCTGAGGGGCCGGCTTGAATGGGGGGCGCAAGCGGGTGCTGCAGCCCTTCCCCCCAGCCATGACGCCTGAAGCCCCTGTCCAGCGTCCCTGGAGCCCTGTCCCGATCGTGGAATCGGGCGAGCCCCTGGAGCCAATCCCTACCTCCTTGCTGCGGCTGGACCCCCACCCCTACCTCGCCCTGGGTGCTCCCTACGGGGCCCAGGCCGATCCCTTCCGCCTGCGCTCCGGTGTGGTGCAGCAGCTGCTGGCGGCCGAGCGCCACTTGGACGCCCTGCGGCCCGGCTGGCGGCTGTTGATCTTCGATGCCTGGCGGCCCCTGGCGGTGCAGCGTTTCATGGTGGCCCAGGCGATTGACGAGCAATGTCGCCTGCAGGGGGTGGATCCCCAGGTGCCCTCGGCGGCCCTGGCGGCGATCGCGGCGGAGGTGGGTCGCTTCTGGGCACCTCCCAGCGAGGATCCGGCCACGCCCCCACCCCACAGCACCGGCGCGGCGGTGGACCTGACCCTGGCGGGCCCTGAAGACCCGGCTGGCGAAGGGGTGGCTGGCGAGGTCCACCAGCTCAACCTGGGCGCCCCGATCGACGCGATTGGGGCCGTGTCCGAGCCCGACCACTTTGGGGCGGCGGCCCTAGCCGACCCCCGCAGTGGGGCCGCCATCTGGCATGGCCGGCGCCAGCTGTTGCGCCAGGTGATGGAAACGGCGGGTTTTGCCCAGCACCCCAACGAATGGTGGCATTTCAGCCTGGGCGACCAACTCTGGGCCTGGCGCAGGGGCGCCCAGGTCGCCCGCTATGGCCGCTGGATGGGAGATGGCAGCCTCTAAGTTGCCCGCCCTGAACGCGTCAACGCTGAACGCGTCACCGTTGACCGCGGAACTATTGACTGCGGCACCATTAATTGCGGCACCATTCATTGCGGAACCACAGACAGCCAGGCCGGCATCCCAAGTTCGGTTACTCCTTGGGCAACAGGGCCAGAACGGCGTCCCGGCCCAGGACATGGATGTGGTCGCCGAAGCTGCGGCGGCCGCCGGCCTCGCCCCAGCCCCGCAGGAGGGGCTCCAGGGTGGTTTCGAGGGCATCGAGGTTGAGGCGCTCCAGGTAGGGCTCGGCCAGGCGGCTGAGGTTGGGGGTGCCCCCCAGCCAGAGCTGGTATTGGTTGGGGCCGCTACCCACCAGGCCCAGTTCGGCCATGTAGGGCCGGGCGCAGCCATTGGGGCAGCCGGTGACGCGCACCAGGATCGCTCGCTCGATTTGGAGCTGGCGCAACTGGATTTCCAGCCGCTCAAGGATCTCGGGCAGGCCCCGCTCCGCTTCGGTCACGGCCAGGCCGCAGAGGGGCAGGGCCGGGCAGGCGAGGGCGTGGCGGGCCAGCAGGCTGGTGTCGCCCGGATTGTCGATGCCCAGGGCCGCTAGGGCGGCGCCCACGCTGGCCTTCTGGCTGGTGCCGATGTTGCAGAGCAGCAAGTCTTGATTAGGGGTGAGGCGGATTTCCAGCTGGTAGGTGGCCACCAGCTGGCGCAGGCCTGCCTTGAAGGCGCCGGAGACCCGGCCACTGAGCACCGGGAGGCCCACAAACCAGCTGCTTTGGCCCTGGCGATGCCAGCCCAGGTAATCGAGCAACTTGGTGCTGGGCTCGTTCTGGAGGGCCTTGAGCGGATGGGGGAAATAGCGGCTTGTGAGTTCTGCTTTGAACCAGGCGATGCCGCGCTCGTGGATCAGGTATTTCATGCGGGAATGGCGCCGCTGCTGGCGATCACCGTGGTCCCGTTGCACCGCCGCAATCGCTTGCACCAGATCGAGCACATGCTCGGCCGCCACATAGCCCAGCGGATCGGCGGTGCGGGCGAAGGTTTCTTCCTTGTTGTGGGTACGGCCCATGCCGCCGCCCACATACACATTGCAGCCCCGCAACTTGCCGTTGGGATAGGCAAAGGCCACCAGACCAATGTCCTGGGTGAGCAGGTCCACCGAGTTGTCGCCGGGCACCGTAACGGCGACTTTGAACTTGCGCGGCAGGTAGGTGGAGCCATAAAGGGGCTCGTTGACATCACCGCTGAACACGCCGCCCTCCAATTGGCGCTTGCGAACCTTTTTCACCGGTGCGCTGGGCTTGATCCGGTAGCTCAATTCACCATCGACCCAGAGGTCCAGGTAGGAGCCTTCGGCAGCGGTGGGGGTGAGCAGGTCGGCGATCTCGTCGGCGAGGCGGCGGGCGGCCGGGTAGGCGCCCTTCTCAAACGGGGCGGCCGGCGCCATCACGTTGCGGTTGATGTCACCGCAGGCGGCCAGGGTGGAGCCCATGGACCGCACGATCGTGCCGATCACCTCCTTGAGGTTGCCCTTACGCACGCCATGCATCTGGAAGGCCTGGCGGGTGGTGGCCCGCAGCGTGCCGTTGCCGAGCCGGTCGGCCAGATCATCCATGGCCAGAAACAGGCTGGCGGGGATGCGGCCACCGGGGCTGCGCAGCCGCAGCATCATTTGCCAGTCCTTCTCCTGGCCTTTTTGGCGATTTTCGCGGTTGTCCTGTTGATAACTGCCGTGGAATTTGAGCAGTTGCACGGCGCCATCACTGAAGTGATGGGCGTCGTTGGCCAGCTCGGTGGCCAGGGGTTCCTTCAGGTAGCCGCTGTCGGCCTTGAGCTGTTCAAATTTGGTGCGCTCGTTGCCGCCAGCCAGGCTGGCAAAGGCTCCCTGATCGCCCAGCACCACCGGTGGCACCCCTACGGGGGTCTTCGCTGACGGGATCTGGGCCTGCTGCAAGCCGTCCGGGGAATCTGAAGTCTGCCCAGCAGTCACGGTCACAACGTCGCCCTTACCTGGCTTGACCGTAGCGAAACGCCCCTAGCCATCTGGATGCGGGGTTACATGTCCCTAACGGGGGCTGGGGGGGCTTGGCTCGCCCGGCTCCAGGCTCCGGGCCGGTTCCACGCGCCCGCAAGAGCCCCTGGCCGGCCCCGCTTCGGAGGCAACCGGGCAACCACCCCGGCGGCCCCCAGGCCCCTGCCCCTCCATAAACTCAGCCCATTGCTTGCGCCTGCCCCGTGTCGACCTTTCTGCTTGAGATCGGCACCGAGGAGCTGCCCGCCGATTTCGCCCGCCTGGCCCTGCCCCAGCTCGAAGCCCTGGTGCGCCGCGACCTAGCCGAGGGGCGCCTGAGCCATGGCCCGCTCACCGTCACCAGCACCCCCCGCCGCCTGGCCCTGCTGGTGGCGGACCTGGACGCCAGCGCCGCCGACCTGGAGGAGGACCGCAAGGGGCCACCGGCGGCCCAGGCCCTCAAGGAGGGCGTGCCCACCCCGGCGGCGATCGGCTTCGCCAAGCGCTGCGGCATCGAGGCCAGCGCCCTGGAGGTGCGCGACACCGCCAAGGGGCCGTTTGTGTTTGCCCGGGTTCGGGAGCCGGGATTGCCTGCGGCCGAGCTGCTGGCCGCCTGCATCCCCCAATGGATCTCGGGCCTGCAGGGCCGCCGCTTCATGCGCTGGGCCGAGGGCGAGAGTCGCTTTTCCAGGCCCGTGCGCTGGCTGGTGGCCCTGCTCGATGGAGCCGTGATCCCGGTGACCCTGGCGGGCAGTGTTCCCCTGGTGAGCGCTGGCCGCCTCAGCCGGGGCCATCGGTTGCATGGCGCCCAGGCTGGTGACGGAGCCAATGGGGCCACCGCCGTTTCCATTGCCGTCTCCATCGCCACGGCCAGCGCCTACGCCGAAACCCTGGCGGCTGCAGGGGTGGAGGTGGATCGCCAGCGCCGCGCCGCCACGATCCGCGCCGCCGTGGAGACTGCAGCCGCTGCTCTCCAGGCCCGCCCCGACCTGCCCCAGGAGCTCTTCGATGAACTCACCGACCTGGTGGAGGCGCCCCTGCTGATCCAAGGATCGGTGCCCGAGTCCTACCTTGCCCTGCCCGCCGAGGTGCTCAGCACGGTGATGCGCGCCCACCAGCGCTACATCCCCCTCTATCGCCAGCAGGCGGACATCGATCCCCTGGCCCTCGATGCCCGCTCCAGCCTGCTGCCCACCTTCCTCTGCATCGCCAATAGCTTGCCCGCCGCCACGGATACGGTGCGCCGCGGCAACGAGCGGGTGCTCAAGGCGCGTCTGGCGGATGCCGAATTCTTTGTGGCCGCCGACCGGGCGGTGGCCAGCATCGACCGCCGCGACCAACTGGCCCGGGTCACCTTCGCCGAGGGGCTCGGCAGCCTGCTCAACCGGGTCGAGCGGCTCGAGTGGTGCACCGATCTGTTGGTGGAGCAGCTGGAGTTGGACGCGCAAGTGGCCGCCCACGCCCGCCGTGCTGCCCACCTCTGCAAACACGACCTGGTCAGCCAGATGGTGGGCGAGTTCCCCGAGCTGCAGGGGGTGATGGGCGGCAAATACCTGTTGGCGGAAGGAGAACAGCGGCCCGTGGCCCTGGCCGTGCAGGAGCACTACCGGCCCCGGGGCGCCGGTGACGCGCTGCCGTCCTCCACCGCTGGTGCCGTAGTCGCCCTGGCTGAACGGCTGGAGCTGCTGCTGAGCATTTATGCCAAGGGGGAGCGGCCCAGTGGCTCCTCCGACCCCTACGCCCTGCGCCGGGCCGGCAATGGCCTGCTGCAGATCCTCTGGCACCAGGGCTGGCGCCTCGATCTCCAGGCCCTGCTGCAGCGCTCCTGCGCCCATTGGGCCAAGCTACTGCCCGCCTTCCAGGTGGACCCCGCCGCCCTGGCGGCGGACCTGGGTGAGTTCCTGCGCCAACGGATCGTGAGCCTGCTGGAGGAGGAGGGCCTGCCTGGTGACCTGGTGCAGGCCGTAGCCGGCGAAGGGATCTCCGTAACGCGCGTGTTGGCCGATCCCGCCGATGCCCGCCAGAGGACCGAGCTGCTGGTGGCCCTGCGCACCAATGGCCAGTTGGCGGCGGTGCAGGCCGTGGTGACCCGGGCGGCCCGCCTGGCGGCCAAGGGCGACCTGGCTCTTGATCTGCTTTCGCCCAAGGGTGTGGTGTCGCCTGATTTGTTCGAGACCCCCAGCGAGGCCGCCATGCTCACCGTGCTCCAGGATCTGGAGCCGATCGCTTCTGGTAGGGGCACGGAGCGCTACCAGGCCTTGGCCGATGGCCTGGCCCAGGGGGCCGCAGCCCTGGCGGCCTTCTTTGATGGCGACCAGAGCGTGCTGGTGATGGTGGACGATCCGGCCGTGCGCCGCAACCGGCTCAACCTGTTGGGCCTGTTGCGCAATCAGGCTTCAGTGCTGGCCGAGTTCGATCGCATCAACGGCTGAATGGCCGGCTGGGCCCAGGCCAGGGCACCGCAGTAGCCCGCTGGTAAGGCCAGATCCACCAGGTTGGCCCTTGGGATCAGGCCATCTTGGGCCTGGCGCAGGGCCTCAAGCCCCGCCAATCCTTCGCCACTGCATTTGAGTTGGGCCTCCAGCCGGCACCACTGGCGCAGCAAGAAGGCGCGCTGATGCTCAGTCGGCGTGGTCTCCAGTGCCGCCCGCTGCTGGGTTGACAGCAATCGGGGCGCCAGCCGTTGCTGATCAAGGCGCCGATCGAGTGGCTCCGTATCGACTCCCACGGCCTGGCTGGGATGGAGCGCCAGCAACACCAAGTCGCCGGCATGGGAGCCATTGAACTGGGGGGGCGAGGGCATCGAGGAACTAGGGGCCAGAAGGGGCTTGCCGCGACGGCCCGATTGGACCTCCAGGGCCAGGGGCTCCACGCCAAGCACCTGGGCTAGAAGACGCTTCAACCCTGCGCGGGCCAGTCCATGGCGCCAACGGTCCTGGGGCTGACGAAAGGCGCCCAGGCGTTCGAACTCGGTCGCGTTCAGGTAGTGGCTGAGGGCAGCGGGGAAGGGGCCCCCGCTGGTGTCTTGGCACCCTGCAGCCCGATCCTGCCAGTCCAGTTGCACAACCAGGGGCGGATCATCTGGACCAAGCTCCATCAACATCGATGCCCGCTCTGGAGGGGGATCGGCCAGATCCCAGCGCAGGGGCGTCAGGATCGTCAAAGTTTGGGGGAGGGTCTGGTTGCCAACCTATCGAAATGGTGGGTAGGGGTCTGAGGCGGCTTGACGGGATTGGCTTGAGAAGACCTAGGCAAAGGGCCGCCTTGAGCCGAAGGCCTAAGTATTTCAGTAGTGCATTATTGAAATGCCAGCCTATCGAATCGGCTCTGCCGGGCTCTTGCAAATGGTGTAAGCTTTTGCTATCGTCTTAACAAAGCTTCACCTAGTGGTTCAGAGCCATGAACCTTCAGCCCCGACTCAAGCAAAATTACTGGACCCTAAAGCGCGCAGTGGTCGACGGAATGCTTAGGTCAGATGTAGCTCTGCAATGTGTTTTCGCCTCCAGCAATAAGCTCTTTTTGTCGATGATGTATGGATGTACAACCTATAAGCGATCTATTCTCGGCCTCTTTACTACAGCTAACGAGGCCTCTTGCCTGCCTAAAAGAAAACAATGTGGGGTTTTTGCTAAGCACAATTGACCTCGAAGATGGCTCTGGCGATGGGTTGATAGCCCAGGCGAGGCTCTTGCGTCCATCGCTGCGCTGTGTCTTGATCGCGGATCATCATCACTACCGCCGAGACGATGCCGTGCATTGGCGATCCCCTGTGATTGTTTCCACCCTGGATATCGGTGATGAAAGCGAGCCCTGGAATCAGGCCATGGTGGCGGCTATCGCCAACACCTCCTACCGAAGTCCGTCCATTCCGGCACAACTGGTTAATGACGACGAAAAAAGTATGATCAAGCTCTCTCCACGGGAGCGGCAAATGCTGGAATGTTATGCCCTTGGTCTCACTAACGCTCAGGCCGCCGAGCGGTTGAGCCTGAGCCCCCAGAGCACCAAAACCTACAGCCGCAATTTGCTTGCCAAACTAAATGTTAGCAATCGCCAGTTGGCGTTGTTGAAGATGATGGGTAGTGGTTTTGTGAAAACATTCTAATCGGCCTTAATTCATTTTCTTGCTTCAATGTAGTGCAATCTATTGTATGTTAAGCGTTGACGGGCGCCCTGATCGCCACTTGGCCGGTTGCCATGACCTAGGCCAACGGAGTTGTGTTGATCCAGCCCGCAGCCTGGGCTGACAGTTTGGAGCTTTACCGCCGCAAGTGGGGCCATTGAGTCCATCGCTTCTAGCTTCCCCGGCTCCGGGCCCTGGTGGCTTGTTCCCCTAGCCCCACCTACGATCCCCGTTCAGGCTCCCCAGCGCTCCCTCGCACCGATGAGCACCTACTCCTTCGATGTCGTGTCCGATTTCGACCGCCAGGAACTGGTGAACACCCTTGACCAGGTGCGCCGCGATGTGGTGCAGCGCTACGACCTCAAGGACTCGGCGACCGAGATCGATCTGGAGGAGACCAGTTTCACGGTGACCAGTGCCAGTGAGATGGCCCTGGTGGCGGTGGAAGACCTGTTGCGTCAGAAGGCCACCAAACGCGACCTGTCCCTGAAGATCTTCGATTTCCAGCCTCCCGAGCCTGTGGGCGGCAACCGGGTCAAGCAGGTGGTGAAGCTGCGCAAGGGTCTCTCCCAGGAAATTGCTAAAGCCCTGAGCAAAACGATTCGCGACGAGCTCAAGAAGGTGACCGTGGCGATCCAGGGGGACAGCCTGCGCATCACCGGCAAGAACAAGGACGACCTGCAGCAGGCGATCCAGCTGCTGCGCGCCCAGGACGTGGAGGTGCCGCTCCAGTTCGAGAACTACCGCTGATGCCGACTGGCTCTGGGCGGTTTCGAGCGTTGGGCCCGCTGGCGGGGGCCCTGGTGTTGGGCTTGATGCCGGTTTTGCCGTTGGCGCCCTTCCTTGCCCCAGCCTTGGCGGCTCCGGCGCCCTCGGTTTCGCCTTCTGGATTGTTAGTTGGCACGCCCTCGGGGTCCGTTTTGGTCTCGCCAGCGGCCACCGATCTTCAGGAGGGCGCCCAGCGCTTTCACCCGATCGTTTCAGCGCGCGGGATGGTGGCAGCCCAGGAGGCTCTGGCCGCTGGCGTTGGGGCCTCGATCCTGCGCCAGGGCGGCAATGCGGTGGATGCGGCTGTGGCCACCTGCTTTGCCCTAGCAGTGACCCTGCCCCAGGCGGGAAATCTGGGTGGCGGTGGCTTTCTGGTGCTCTGGTTGCCCCGTTCTGCAGCTCGGCCTCACCAGGCTCCTGCCTTGACGATTGGCCGTGGCCAGGCGGTGGCCCTCAATTTCCGCGAGACCGCGCCCCTGGCCGTGCGGCCCGAGCTGTTTCTCCAGGCCGATGGCAGCGTCGATCGGCTCAAGGCCACCCGCAGCCTGTTGAGCACCGGGGTGCCGGGCACGGTGGCGGGACTCACATTGGCTCAGGCTCGTTACGGTCACCTGCCGCTCAAGGTCGTGATGGCTCCGGCGATCCAGCTGGCGGAGCGGGGCTTTCCGGTGGGAGTGGAGCTGGCTGCTTCTTTGGCCGCTGCGGCCCCCCTGCTTCAGGCTGATCCCACGTCCCGCCGCCAGTTTTTCAAGGCTGGCGGGGTGCCCTACCGACCTGGGGAGATCTTGCGCCAGGTCGATCTGGCCCGCAGCCTGCGGCGGATTGCTGAGCAGGGGGCGCCTGGCTTCTATGCCGGCCCAGTGGCCCGGGCCCTGGAAGGGCTGATGGGCCAGCGCGGGGGCCTGATTAGGACCGCCGATTTAGCCGCCTATCGGGCCCAGTGGCAGGCCCCCCTGCAGGGCCGCTTCCGCGGCTACCAAGTGGTGACCATGCCGCCCCCCAGTGGCGGGGGGATCACCTTGCTGCAGTTGCTCAACGTGCTGGAGCCCCTTGATCTGAAGGGCTCGGGCCCCAATAGTGCGGCCACGATCCACCGCCTAGTGGAGGCGATGAACCTGGCCTACCGGGATCGCAACCGCCTGCTGGGCGACCCCGACCACGTGACCATGCCCCTGGAGCAGTTGCAAAGTTCGGCCTATGCCGACCTGCAGCGTTCGCGCCTCGACCTGAACCGCCACCGCCCCGCCGCCCAGTTGGAGGTCGATCCCACCGCCCTAGGCGGCGGCAGCAACACCACCCATGTGTCCGTCGCCGATCGCCAGGGGGGGCTGGTCGCCGTCACCACCACCCTCAATGGGGCCTATGGCAACGGCATCAGCGTGCCCGGGGCAGGCTTCCTGCTCAACAACGAACTCGACGATTTCAGTCTCAAACCCGGCAGCGCCAATGGCTATGGCTTGGTGCAGGGGGCTGTGAATGCCATCGCCCCGGGCCGGCGGCCCCTGAGTTCGATGACCCCCACCTTGGTGTTCCGCCCCTCGGGGGAGCCCCTGCTGGCTACGGGCAGCCCGGGGGGCAGCCGCATCATCACCACCGTGTTGCAGGTGCTCCTTAACCGGCTGGCCTTTGGCCTCAACCTGGCTTCGGCCGTGGCCGCGCCCCGCATCCACAGCCAGCTCTGGCCCGACCAGATCAGCCTCGAAGAGGGCATCAGCCCCGACACCCGCCGCCTGCTGGAGGCGATGGGCCACACGCTCGTGACCGTGCCGGCCATGGGCTCGGCCAATTCGGTGGAGGTGGTGCCAGCCAGAGCCCCGGCCACTTTGCACGGTTCGACCGACGGCCACCTTGGGATTGGCGGCAGCTTGGGCGTCGCCGATCCCAGGCGCAGGGATGCTGCCGCCGTGCCTGAACGGCCCTGAAGCTTTCCCAGGCTTAAGCCCCGACGGGAGATGCTCCTTCCGTCGGGGCCAGGCGCAGGCGAGGCCAGGCTTCAGGCGATCTCGGCGAAGCTGTCGCGGAAGGCGGCGATGGTGGTGTCGATGTCGTCGTCGCTGTGGGCTAGGGAGGTGAAGCCGGCCTCAAAGGCGCTGGGGGCCAGATACACGCCGCGCTCGAGCATGGCCCGGTGCAGCTTGCCGAAACGCACCGTGTCGGCGGCCTTGGCCTGCTCGAAGTTATGCACCGGCCCGTTGCAGAGGAAGAAGCCGAACATGGCGCTGATCGAGCTGCCGCAGATCGGCAGGCCCACGGCTTCGGCCGCCGCCAGGATGCCGCCCGAGAGCCGCTTGGTGATGGCGTCGAGGCGCTCGTAGGTGCCGGGCTGCTTGAGCAGTTCCAGGGTCTTGATGCCGGCGGTCATGGCCAGGGGGTTGCCGCTGAGGGTGCCCGCCTGGTACATCGGGCCGGCCGGGGCCACCATGCCCATGATGTCGGCGCGGCCGCCGTAGGCGCCCACAGGCAAGCCCCCGCCAATCACCTTGCCCATGGTGGTGAGGTCGGGGGTGATGCCGAACTTGGCCTGGGCGCCGCCGTAGGTGATCCGAAAACCCGTCATCACCTCGTCAAACACCAGCAGGG
>CAINZT010000086.1 GCA_903855705.1 uncultured Synechococcus sp. | reverse complement strand
AGGCTTCCAATCCCGCCCCATGGTGGGCTACGACGTGAAGAACCAATGCATTGACCCCCGTTGCCTGGTTCATCACCTGCCGAATTCCTATGTGGCCAAGCCGAAAGAGCCGTTGGGGAAGGTAGCGCTTGCGGGGATAATCAAGCTCAGAACAATCAAGGAACATCGCCTGGCAAGGAAAAACAAAACAATTGCGACAAGTGAGAATTGCGCAAAGCAGCCAGATGACGCAGACAGCAAATTCTAGAGCAATCAAAAGCAGGGCAAACAACTCAACGCAAAAGTCACCATCACGAAAGCTAAGTAAGCAAATAATATTCAAAATTCACTAAAATCGTCATTATCAAATGCCAGGAAATACTGGCGTCTGCCATAGACCTTCCATTGCCCATTCGAAGTGACAGGAACAACACTGGACCACCCGTGAAGGCGTTGACGACAAGGTGTATACTGACTCCAACAAACAAAACTCGACCTACCACCTATACACGCCCCATCCAAAATGGACATTCAAGTATTCGAGGATATTTTCGAAAAAGCGAGAATGCGCCTATTGCAACTGCACTACGACTCCCAAACTGGACATCTAGGCGGCAACCTATCCTGCCTCCAAGCATTAATGGCGCTTCACCATATTTCAATGAAACAGGAAGACAGTTTCATACTGTCGAAAGGCCATGCCGCTGGAGCTCTCTACACAACCCTCTGGAGCCTTGGCAAAATATCCGACCAGGAGCTAAGTACCTACGGAGCCGAAGGCACATTGCTGCCAATCCACCCAAGTGGAAAAGGAATTCCGGGCCTGCTCTTTGCGACCGGCTCCTTGGGTCATGGCCCCTCACTCGCAGCCGGCCTAGCCCTATCCGCCAAACAGAGAACTCAACCTCGCCATGTCTACTGCGTTTGCTCTGATGGCGAGTGGCAAGAGGGGAGCTGCTGGGAAGCCCTAATCTTTGCGGTACACCAAAAACTAGACAATCTAACAATCATTATTGATCAAAATGGCCTGCAAGGCTTTGGGACTACGCAGGATGTCATCTCTTGCTCAGATCTTAGTCCCCGCCTAATCGCCTTCGGCGCAAGCGTGCATCAGGCATCAGGTCACGACAGCACAAGTATTATCAATGCATTGGGCCAAAGATCGACTGATCGCCCGAATATAGTCATCCTAAACACAATCAAAGGCAAGGGGACACACTACGAAGGCCAGCTAGAATCTCATTACCTGCCGATCAATAAAGAACAATACGATATTGCCAAAGCCAGCCAAAGGAAGAGGCCAGTAAGATGAGAAGGGCATTGGCCAAGGAGATTACAGCGAAATGGAATCACCCAGACGTATTTTTTCTGACTGGTGACCTAGGCTTCATGGCGCTGGAAGAAGTTCGATCGGCGCTCGGCACACGTTTTGTGAACACAGGTGTTGCCGAGCAGAATATGGTAGGCATTGCTGCTGGCCTTGCTCGCGGAGGCCACAAAGTTTTTGTATACAGTATCGCGCCATTCTGCTATGCAAGGCCCTTTGAGCAGATCCGCAATGACATCTGCATGGCCAATCTCCCCATATGCCTTATTGGCAACGGCGGAGGCTATGCCTATGGCCCCATGGGACCAACGCATCACGCCCTTGAAGATTGCGCTGCCATGAGCGCATTAGGAGTCCGGGTCCTAGTACCGGCATTTGACGAGGATATAGCTCCAATGCTCTCAAGTCTAACAACGGCAACCTATCTTCGCCTCGGATATGATGAGCGACCAGCCAAAATGGCAACACCTACCTATGCACCATGGAGAAAACTCCTGACAGGTTCACGCGGCGTCTTAGCCGCTCTCGGTCCCCTTGGAGGAGTAGCTTGGGGCGCGCTGCAAGATCTTCCAGAGGAGGCCCGCCCCTCGCTGTGGGTGGTTAGCGAACTCGGCACACAACTAATTCCGACAGAATTCTATGAACAATTGTCGGACAACTCTCTTTATGTTATCGAGGAACACGTCGCCGCTGGAGGACTGGGCATGCACTTGGCCTATGCGATTAGCCAAAATAAGCATCCTTGCGGCCCACTCCGCCATCGCTATGCGTTGGGATACCCAAGTGGGCGCTATGGCTCACAATCCTTTCATCGGGCCGAATGTGGTCTCGATGCAAATAGCATCCGCCAAATGATCCTTTCAGAACTATGAACAGCCTAAAAAATCAATACAAAAATCTAGACGGTCCAATCCTTGTAATCGGCGCAAGTGGCTTTGTGGGCTCAAATCTTTTTCGCCATGCTCTCTCCGCGAGAGATGACGTCATTGGCACTGTATTTACAGGACAAACGTGGCGCCTACGCAACCTGCCAGCAGCCCAAATCGCCTATCTAAATCTCCAGGATAATAGCAGCATCCGATCACTTTTTCAGCGTATTCGTCCACGCACGATCTTCGACTGCTCATCATTTGGGGCTTACTCTTTTGAGCAGGGCTTCGAGCGAATTCACGAAACAAATTACCTCAGCCTTATTCAGCTTCTAGAATTTCTAAACGGTTTAGAATTTTCTGCCTATATCCATTCCGGCAGCTCCTCTGAATACGGACTAAATGCCAGTGGCCCAACAGAGAGCAGCCAGCTACTCCCCAATAGTCACTATGCCGTGAGCAAGGCAGCAGCAAGTCACGCTATTGCTTATTTCGGCAAAGTCCGCAAAATGCCAGTGGTGAATATGCGACTATATTCTATCTACGGTCCCTACGAAGACAGCTCACGATTAATCCCAGTACTCTGCGAACGGAGCCTTAGGGGATCCCTTCCTACATTTGCAAGCCCTGAGGTCAGCAGAGACTTCATACACGTCGACGACGTAGCCGCTGCTTTTGCAGCAGCCGCACTAAGAATGTCGCCAGCGATTTTTGGTGATTCATTTAATATTGGCACTGGAGTATGCACGTCATTATCATCTCTAGCAAAACTTGCCCAACAATCTTTTGACATCAGTAGTGCCCCCTCCTTCAGCACTGGGAGCGGAAGGAGTTGGGACGTCGAGAACTGGTATGCCAATCCATCTGCAGTTCAAGCTGCGATTGGCTGGCAGGCGCAGATTGCGCTTCCCGATGGCCTAAGAATGACCCAAAACTGGTGGCGCCAATATCTAGAAACGGAGGATTTCAATCTTCTTACCAAAAAGAGTGCTGGGATTGGTTTCCGAAGCTCAGTCTCAGCGATTGTCGCCTGTTATCGAGATGAACCTGCAATTCCTTTCATGCACGCGCGATTAGCCGAGGTCTTTCGGCGACTCGACCTCGACTACGAAATCATCTTTGTCAATGATGGCTCTCCTGACAACTCTGCCGAGATCATACGAGCAATTAGCGCGCAAGATCCAAACGTCATCGGCATAACCCATTCGCGCAACTTTGGCTCGCAGGCAGCATTTCGTAGCGGCATGGAACTCGCAAGCAAGCAGGCTTGCGTGCTCCTAGATGGTGACCTTCAAGATCCTCCTGAGGTTATCGAAAAGTTTGTCAGGGAATGGCAAGCTGGTGCAGACGTCGTCTACGGTCGACGGGTAAAGCGCGAAATGCCTTGGCCAATTGAAATGCTATACCGGGTCTTCTATCGAATTTTCGCTGCCATGAGTGAAGTTCCTCTCCCAAAAGATGCCGGGGATTTCTCCCTGATCGATCGAACCGTAGTCTGGTGGATGCTTCAATGCCAAGAACGGGACTCCTTCTTACGAGGGCTCCGCGCTTACGTGGGATTCAAGCAGGTGCCAATCGATTATGTGCGGCCGGAAAGAATGTTTGGAGTCAGCACTAACAACTGGATCAAAAATATCGGATGGGCCAAGAAAGCAATCTTCTCATTCTCGAGAATGCCCTTGCACATAATGACGACCATTGGCGGCATTGCAGTCGCGGGCACAATATTGCTCGCGACTGCAAGCATCTGCATCCGCCTATTTTCTCCAGACTCTGTGCCTAAAGGCATTACGTTCCTTTCCCTCCTTGTAATGTTTTTCGGTTCCTTGACAATCCTGGGGATTGGAATGCTCGGCGAATACATTGGCAAGATTTTGGAAGAGACAAAAGGAAGGCCGCCTTTCATACGCCGTCACATGATTGTGCGTGGCACAATTGAACCTGCGCCAATCCAGAGCCTGCGCTTGTGATTAAGCCACTGCCGTCCATAAGCACAGAACGCCCTTGCCCTGTATGCGGGGCTCGTACTTATGCAAAATTTGCAGATAAGCGTATTGCCAAGGAACGCTTCAACGAGTTTACATATGCTTCACGTAAACGGCCTGAATTCATGTGCCTTCGCTTGGTACGTTGCCAAGGCTGTGATTTAGTCTATGCACCAAATCCCCCAAGTACGGAGTTCCTTGAATCTGCTTATTCGGCAGCATCGTATGATTCACAAGTGGAAGCCCAAGCCGCTTCCAAAAGTTATGCGTATGCATTGAAGCCCTATATTTCCCACCTTTCGCAGCAGCGGGGTGCTGCTGTCGATGTTGGTGCCGGCAATGGCGCCCTGCTACCTTGGCTGCTCCAACAGGGTTTTAAACCCGTCATCGGCATAGAACCATCCCTCGCAGCAATTAAGACTGCCCTTCCTGAAATCACCCCCCTTATCCAGTGTGGAATGTTCTCTGAAACCATGCTCAATAATGTCCACCCAAGTTTAATCTGCTCTTTTATGACACTCGAGCACATCTCAGATCCAAAAGTATTCGCGAAGAGTGCATTTAAGGCTTTGCGATCCGGCGGGATGATCGCAATAGTCGTACACAACTGGCGTGCACCATTGAACCGCTTGCTGGGGTTGCGCTCGCCAATCATAGACGTAGAGCATCTTCAATTATTTAGCCACAATTCAATCGACTCGCTTTTGAAACAAGCAGGATTTGAAGACGTCCAATATACCTCAATCGTGAATACCTATCCGCTTGACTATTGGCTTAAGCTGTCTCCTATTCCAACAAATTTCAAGCAAGTACTTGAAATCTTCATTAAGCGCCTATCATTAGATAAGATGCCATTATCAATGGCCGTGGGTAACGTACTTGCGGTCGGCATCAAACCATAGGCTAAATCCGATGAAAAACGCCAGAGGATTCTCAAGACAGCAAAATATTGATCAATTTGACAAAGATGCCCAGCGTCAAGGCTACTATACGTATCGTGGACGTCAGCCTTCCGCGATTCTGGCAACCAAAAGAATTAGCCTGGCCATCGCAAATAACTATAACTTCAATGGGAAACGCGTACTAGATCTAGGCTGTGGAGATGGTATCTACACATTAGAGATGATCAGACTGGGGGCCGCCTGGGTTCACGGTATTGACGCATCAACTGCTGCCATCTCTGCTGCGATCCAAAGGTCGACATCCGCTGGCTTTGAGGCCAAAACAAAATTTGAAGTTGCTGATATTTACAATTTAAATTCAATTCTCAAAGGCCTAGAATTTGACTGCATCATGCTTTGGGGTGTCCTTCACCATCTGCCAAATCCAGCGGCAGCCCTGACCGGCATCGAAGGCATTGCGAAAGAAATCGTCATCCTAGAGCCAAATGGCATGAATCCTATCTTGAAGGTGCTGGAATTAGTATCACCTTATCACGTTGCCCATGGGGAGCGATCATATACACCAATGCAGCTAAGACAGTGGCTAGAAAGGGCTGGATTTCAGCTAGAATCAAGCTCGCTAATTAATTTGGTACCGATGTTCTGCCCAACATGGCTAGCAAGAATACTCCGATTGATTGAGCCAGTGATTGAGCGGCTGCCTGGCCTGCGCAATATTGCCTGCGGCCAAGTCCTTCTAATTGGCAAGTGTTGGAATTGAGCAGACCCTCTTTATTTAACATCAAATGAGAAATATTCGCTCTTTGCTACTTGCAGGCTATATTACACTCTTAGTGACCTCGCAGATAATGTACAAATTTGCTGGTCTCTGGTCTCTCCGCAATCCAGGACTTCTCGGAGCCGCCTTTAAGAATCCATGGGTAGCAATGGGATTGGGCTTCGCCATGATAGCCCTCGCTCTCTGGCTATTGATTTTGCGCCAATTGCCGCTGTCAGAGGCATATCCTTGGACCGCCCTGATCTATATTATTACCCCGATTATTAGCACTATAATTTTCGAGGAACTGCTTAAGAAGCAATACTTTTTAGGGCTTGCCCTTATTGTCGCCGGCATCCTTATATCGACCCGCGCCGTGGATGCCAAATGACATTGCTCGAAATTGCTCTATGCACAACAGCAGTCTTAAGCAGTAGCGCATCGCAATTATGCATGAAGGCAGCTTCACTAGGCAAATTTAAACTTCGTCAGCTAATTATGCTCTGCGCAGGCATCGCAGGGCAGCTGTTTTCTGTTTTATGCGCGGTAGTCGCACTTCGCGCATTACCTCTCTCGCAACTGATTGCTTTCGCAGCGCTGGCCTACATCATTGTACCTGTAGGTGGCCATTTAGCCTTTGGGGAGAAGCTACACAGCCAATTCTGGATCGGAGCTGGATTGATTATCTTGGGCATTTTAGTGGCTAGCCATTGATTTGATTCCAAATAAATTACTGGCTTAGCCAAGACAAGCATGAGTCTTGCCCTCAGTAGCCCTTGGATGGGTTAAGGGGGCCACCCAAAGGCTACAGTGAGGTGGTTGCAAGTTTATTTAGAATCACCCTGTGACCATTTGACGTGGCCCTTAGGCCTTCACCGCCTCCTGCTCCGCCAACACCTTCTCCAGCCCTACTAGGTCTTCGTCGGTGATCTTGGTTTGCATCGGGCAATGCTTGGGACCACACATGGAGCAGAACTCGGCCTGCTTATAGATATCGGCGGGCAGGGTTTCGTCGTGGTATTCGCGGGCCCGCTCAGGGTCAAGCGAAAGATCAAATTGTTTGTTCCAATCGAAGGCGTAGCGGGCGCGGCTCAGTTCATCGTCGCGGTCGCGGGCGCCGGGGCGGTGGCGGGCGATGTCGGCGGCGTGGGCGGCGATCTTGTAGGCGATCAGGCCGTTGCGCACATCTTCTGGGTTGGGCAGGCCCAGGTGTTCCTTGGGGGTGACGTAGCAAAGCATGGCGGTGCCATACCAGCCGGCCATGGCGGCGCCGATGGCACTGGTGATGTGGTCGTAGCCGGGCGCAATGTCGGTAACCAATGGACCGAGCACATAGAAGGGCGCTTCACTGCACTCCTCCATCTGCTTGCGCACGTTGAATTCGATCTGGTCCATGGGCACATGGCCGGGACCTTCCACCATCACCTGGATGTCGTGCTTCCAGGCCCGGCGGGTGAGGTCGCCCAGGGTCTTGAGTTCGGCCAGCTGGGCCTCATCGGAGGCGTCATGCAGGCAGCCGGGACGCAGGGAATCGCCCAGGGAGAAGGTGCAGTCGTAGCGCTTGAAGATCTCGCAGATGTCGTCGAAGCGGGTGTAGAGGGGGTTCTGCTTGTGGTGATAGAGCATCCACTGGGCCAGGATGCCGCCGCCGCGGCTCACAATCCCGGTGAGGCGACCCTTCACCTTGGGCAGGTGTTCAATCAGCAGGCCGGCGTGGATCGTTTGATAGTCAACACCTTGCTGGCAGTGCTTTTCAATGATATGGAGGAAGTCTTCTTCCGAAAGCTTCTCGATGGAGCCATGCACACTTTCGAGGGCCTGATACACGGGCACCGTGCCGATCGGCACCGGCGAGGCGTTGATGATTGCTGTACGCACCTCATCGAGGTTGACACCGCCGGTGGACAGGTCCATCACCGTGTCGGCGCCATACTTGACCGCCAGCTCCAGCTTGGCCAACTCCTCGTTGATATCGCTGGCGTTGGGTGAGGCGCCGATGTTGGCATTCACCTTGCAACGGGAGGCGATGCCGATCGCCATCGGCTCGAGATTGGTGTGGTTGATGTTGGCCGGAATGATCATCCGCCCCCGGGCCACCTCCTCCATCACCAGCGACTCGGGCAAATTCTCCCGCTTGGCCACAAAGGCCATTTCTTCAGTCACCACACCCTGGCGGGCGAAGTGCAGTTGGGAGAAGTTGGCAGAACCGCGACGCTTCTCGATCCAGGCGCTACGCATAACTGAACTGGCGATGGGTAGATACCGGCCAAACCGGCAAGGGACGCCCAGCCTGAGTTCATCTCACTTCCCTGCGCCGGCATGACCCGGATCAGGTTCGGAGGGTGTGATCTCAGCCCGTGGGACGGCTGCTGAATCAGCTGGGCTGAATCAACCGGTGTCCGGGCACCCCTAGTGACTTTAGAAACCTAGCAAGGCTGAAACGGCAGCGGTTGAAGAGCGGGCCTCAGCCCTGCAACCCATTGAGTGCCACCGCCACCACCCGATGGTCCCGGTCCTGCTGCAGGGCCGCCAGGGCGGAGCGGGCCTCGATCGCCCAGGGGGCTCCAGCCGGCGCCTGGGATCCCTCCCTCACCAGCCGTCCCAGGATCTCGGCAGCTCCAGCCCGCACCGTGCCATCGCCATCGGCTAGGGCCAGCTGGGCCAGTTCGAGCAGATCGCCGGGCTCCATGGCGGGATGCTCGGCCACAGCCGAAAGAATGCTGCAGCGCACCAGCCACTCCGGGTTGCGTTCAAAGGCCCGGCGCAGCAGGGGCCAGGCCCGCTGCAGCGAATGGCTCACCAGGGCATTGGCCGCCTCGGCCCGCACATTGGCGTCCTCATCGCGCTCCAGGGCGGCCACCAGGGCCTGCCAGCCCGCCTCGTTGGGCTTGACGCCCAAGCCAGCGCAACTGAGGGAGCGCACCATGAAGGCGCTTTGCTGCAACCCCAGCAACAGCAAGGGCACGGCCTGTTCAGGCGGCAGCTCCCGCAAGCCGGCCAGGGCCGGCATCGCCCGGCTGGGATCTCCCGATAGGATGGCCTCGCGCTGCTGGTCCAGGGTCATGGCTTCAGGCTAGGCAGCCTGGGCCCGGTGTCGGTCCAGGCGATGGGCCCAGGTGGGCCGGGTCCGGGGACCCGGGACGGGGACTCAGGCGGGTGGACCCGGTTGACGCAGGGCGGCCAGGAGGGCGCGGCGGCGGCGGCGGCGGGAGAGACCGCTGTAGCCCAGCAGCCCGGCGCCGATCAGCAGGGCGGGCAGGGCCTGCCAGCGATCGGGACCCTGGCGCAGCAGCAGGGCGACCAGGGCCAGCACAATCAGCAGCGGCGAGGACAGGGCCAGCAGGCCCCGGCTGAAGCCCTTCGGTCCGCTCACGGCTGGGGGCCCTCGCCGGCGGGGACCTGCCGGCCGATCCAGCGCAACAGGCTCAAGCTGAGCACCTTCACCCCCACCGCCAGGGCCCCCTCATCGGGATCAAAGCTGTTGCTGTGCAGGGGCGTGCAGCCGTTAGGGCCCGCCACCCCGAGCCGAAACATGGTGGCGGGGGTGTCCCCCTGCAGCTGGGCGAAATCTTCGGCGCCAAGCGAAGGCTGCTCCAGCCAGATCACTCGGTCGTGGCCCAGCAGGTGGGTGGCCGCCTCGGCGACCAGCTGGGTGAGGGGGCCATCGTTCTTGACCGGTGGGGCGATGCAGCGGTAGCGCACCCGGGCCTCGCCGCCGTGGCCCTGGCAGAGGGCCTGCACCGTGTCCTCGATCCAGCCGGGCAGACGGGCATGGACCTCCAGATCGAGGCAGCGCACCGTGCCTAGCAGGCGCACGTGGTCGGCGATGACGTTGTAAGCCTTGCCGCCCTCGATCCGGCCAAAACTGACCACCACCGGATGCAGGGCATCGAGGCGGCGGCTGATCGCCTCCTGCAGGCCGCTCACCACCCGGGCCGCGATCCAGATCGCATCGGTGGACTGGTGGGGCCTGGCCCCATGGCCGCCTTCGCCCAGCACCTCCACCTCGATCTCCCCGGCCGCCGCCGTGAGGCTGCCGGTGCGCACACCGATCGAGCCCACCGCCAGGCTCGGGAACACGTGCAGGCCAAACAGGGCGTCCACCCCCTCCATGGCGCCATCGGCGACCATCCAGGCCGCCCCCTCCGCCGTTTCCTCCGCCGGTTGGAAGAGCAGCCGAATCCTGCCGGTGAGCTGGTCCGCCAGGGGCGCCAGCAGGCGCGCCACCCCCAGGCCCACGGCGCTGTGCAGGTCATGGCCGCAGGCATGCATCAGGCCCTGACGGGTGGAGGCCCAGGCGACGCCCGTGCGCTCCTCCACCGGCAGGGCATCCATGTCCACCCGCAGGGCGACCAGCGGAACTCCCGGGCCCTCGGGCCCTAATTCGGCCACCACCCCCGTGCGCCCCACGGCTTCGCGTACCCGCCAGCCCAGGGCGCGCAGCTCTCCGGCAACCAAGGCGGCGGTCTGCTGTTCCTGGCCGCTCAGTTCCGGGTGGGCGTGCAGGTGGCGCCGCAGGGCAATCAGGTCGGGCAGGGCCGCCTCCAGGGCGGCTTCTAGGCCAAACGTCTGCCATAGCTCGTTGCCGGCGACCCCAGGCTCGGGGCTAGGCCCCTGCCCCTGGTAAGCACCCTGGGGGCTGGCCGGCGGGGCGGCCTGGGGCTGGGCCTGGGCGGCGGAGGTCATCGGCGGGCCAGGGCGAGGAAGGTCTCGAGGGCATGCACCGGCTCCGGAGGCCAGCGCCGGATCTCGGATAACCATTCTGGCTGGCGGTAGCGGGGATCGAGCCCGGAGGCCGCCGCCCAGTGGCTCTCCGCCTCACCGGCAGCGCCCCGTTGCCAAAGCAGGGCGGTGAGCCCGGCCCTGGCATCGGCGAACAGGGGATAGCGGCGGATCAGGTTGCGCAGCTGCCGTTCGGCCTCCTCCAGGTCGCCCAGCTGGAAGGCGGCTAGGGCGGCGCTGGAGCGGGCCATGGCAAACCCCGGCCGCGCCTCGGCCGCTGCCATGAAACTGGCCCGGGCCGACGGCCAGTCGCCGCGGGAACCCTGCACGTTGCCGAGGTTGTAAAGGGCGGAGGCCTCGGCGGGATCGCGCTCCAGGATCCAGCGGTAATCGGCCTCGGCAGCGTCCCACTGGCCCAGGGCCTCCTCGGCGGTGCCGCGGTTGAGGTAGGGATCGGTCTGGCCTGGATCGAGGGCGATCGCCCGAGCCTGGTTGGCGATGGCGGCCCGGGGATCGCCCAGGGCCAGGGCCACGTTGCCGCGGTTGCTCCAGGCCGCCGCATCGGTGGGGGCTAGCTCAAGCACCTGGTCCCAGAGGGGCAGGGCATCGCCAAAGCGGCCCTCGCGGCTGGCGTTGAGGGCCTGGTCGAATAGCTGGGGCAGGCTCAGTTGCACCGCCAACAGCACCGCCAGCAGGGAGGCGATCACGCGGCTGCCTCGTCGGCCAGGGCCAGGTGCACCCGGCCGGCCTCGGTGATCACCCGGCCCCGGGGGGTGCGTTGCAGCAGGCCCTGTTGCAACAGGAACGGCTCCACCACCGTTTCCAAGGTGGCGGAATCTTCGCCCAGGGCGGCAGCCAGGGTGTCGAGGCCGACGGGGCCGCCACCGTAGCCCTCCAGCAGGAGCGTCAGCAGGCGCCGGTCACTGGCATCGAGGCCGCGGCCATCAACCCGGTGCAGGCTCAGGGCCTCATCCACCAGGGCAGCGCCGATGCGGCCATGGCCCCCCACCGACGCCACATCGCGCACGCGCCGCAGCAAGCGGTTGGCAATCCGGGGAGTACCGCGGCAGCGGCGCGCCACCTCAAGGGCCGCGGCACCATCAAGATCCACCTGCAGCAGCCCGGCGGCCCGAACCACGATCGCCTGCAGGTCCTCCAGTCCGTAGAACTCCAGCCGCTGGATCAGGCCAAACCGATCGCGCAGGGGCGAACTGAGGGATCCGGCCCTGGTGGTGGCGCCCACCAGGGTGAAGGGGGCGATCTCGAGGCTGCGGGTGCGGGCGGTGGTGCCCTTACCGACGGTGAGGTCGAGGCGGAAGTCCTCCATGGCGGGATAAAGGATCTCCTCGGCCACCCGGTTCAGGCGGTGGATCTCATCGATGAAGAGGAGTTCCTGGGGCTGGAGGTTGATCAACAGGCCAACGATGTCGCGGGGGCGCTCCAGGGCCGGCGCGCTGGTGATGCGGCAGCGCACCCCCAGTTCCTCGGCCAGCACCAGGGCCATGGTGGTTTTGCCCAGGCCCGGCGGGCCATAGAGCAGCACGTGGTCAAGGGCCTCCTGGCGGGCCAGGGTGGCCTCCACGGCAATACCCAGCACCTGCTTGAGCTCCCGTTGGCCGATGTAGTCGGCCAGGCGCCGGGGCCTGAGGCTGTCCTCCCGCAGGATTGGCGCCTCAACTCCCGCTTCCACTGGGCCCTCGGCGCCGAGGCCTGGGCTGGGGTGGTCGCCGGGGCTGAAGGCCAGGCCATCGCCGGGCAGGGGCGCTGGATCGACCAACCGCTGCTTCAGGCGGGAGGTCTGCGCCAAAGGGCCTGCCGCCGAACCCGCCGCTGCGCCGGCCTTGGTGGCTGCGTCGCCAGGTTTGGAGCGGCCCGAGCGGGCCGCGCCGGAGCCGGAGGAAACGATCGCCATGGGGCGAGGGTACCGGGGGCTCCCTAGGGTCGGAAGATCCTGGAGGCAAGGTCAGAGCGGCGATGGCGAAGGGCGGAAGCAAGAGCGCCGCCAAGGCGAAGCGGGATGCCGCCAACAAGTTGCTGGCGGACAACCGCATGGCGCGCCACCAATACGAGATCCTCGAAACCCTGGAAACGGGCGTGGAACTACTCGGCACCGAGGTGAAATCGATCCGGGCCGGCCAGGTGAACCTGCGCGATGGCTTCTGCCTGATCCGCAATGGCGAGATGCAGCTGCACAACGTGCACATCTCGCCCCACAGCCACGCCGGCCGCTACTTCAACCACGACCCGCTGCGGGTGCGCAAGCTGCTGGCCCACCGGCGCGAGATCGACAAGCTGCGGGGTGCCCTCGACCAGAAGGGCCTCACCCTGATCCCCCTCAACGTGCACCTCAAGGGCTCCTGGATCAAGGTGACGATCGGCCTGGGCAAGGGCCGCAAGCTGCATGACAAGCGCCAGGAGGAACGGCGCAAGCAGGACGTGAAGGAAACCCGGGCCGCCATCGCCAGGCTCTAAGGGCCTGGGCTCGGGTGTGGAACGGTTCCAGCGCCCCGGCCCCACAGGTCAGCCGGCAGATCGGGTCCGCACTGGCTCCATGGCCTGCCTAGCCAGAACCAGGCCGCCTCAGTTGGTTGAGGTCGGCGCGGCGGGTGGGGCGGGAGGCGTTGAGGGGGAAGACGGACTAGACGGGCTGGAGGCGGGAGCACCCTCCTGGCCCGGGGCGGCACTACTACTGCCAGCCCCTTGGCCCGGGGCCGGGTTGGCGCCCGGGGGCAGCACCGGCGCCGTAACGCCGGCGGGACGCAGCACCGGATCGGCCCGCAGAGAAAGGGTGAGCATGGCCGGGGCCACGCCCGTGTTGGTGACCAACAACTGCACGGGGGAGCGACCCACCTTGGCCAGGCTGACGACCCGCAGGGGACCCTGGCCCTCCAGCACGCTGCCATCGGCGCCGAACACGGTCATCTGCATCAGGGGTGAGCCGTTGACCCCCAGCACCAGGCGACTATCCGGCGGCAGGCGGATCGGGAACAGGCGGGCGCCGCCGGCGGCCACCTCGGCGGACACCACCCCCATCTGGCCCAGGGCCGCCTGGATCGGTTGGATCTGCACCCCTCCGAGCACCTGCTCGGCGGCCGCGTACCAGAGCTGGCGGAAGGGCTCGGGCGGAATGCCGCCGCCGGATCGGCCCGGCAGCAGGTTCTGGGCACTGCCCGACACCAGTTGCTGCAGAACATCACTGCTGAGGCCCTGGGCCACCAAGCCCGATTGGCGCTTGTCCCAATCCCGGCCACTGAAGCTGCCCAGCCGGGTGCGGATCTCCAGGGGCAACTGCTCCACCCGGCTGATCCATTCCTCCGCCAGGCCATTCCAGACCTTGCGCAGGGGGGCATCCTCGACGGAATCACTGGGCAGCCGGCCGCCCCGTTCCGGGTATTGGGCCAACAGGCTGGCATCCACCAACTTCAAGAACCAGCCCCGGTCGATTTGGAGGGCGCGCAGGCGATTGAGCAGTTGTTGGCGCTGGTCCACCTCGGTGGGGGGCAAGGAGGCCGGCAGCTGGAGTGGATTGCCGGCGTCATTGACGTTGGGCGCCTTGCCGCGGCCCAGCAGCAGCCAGCCCAAGGCCGTGCCAACGACGGCCGACAGCACTAGGGCCAGCACCACCGGCCAGAGCCGGCCTTCGGCCGCCGCCTCCTTGTCCTCCTGGCGGGCCCGCCCTTTAAGGGGCGGTGGCGCCGTCTCGCGCCCGATGGCCTGGGACCTGACCTGGGCCTGGGCCATGGCCCGGGCGGCGGCCGCGGCCCGGGCATGGGGGCTTAGGGAGTCGGCGCTGGCCGGTGGGCCCTGGAGCATTGGATCTGGCAAGGCGGCCGGGGGCTCACCGTCCTGACCTGGGACCACGCCCGGAGCGGCGGGACCAGCGGTGGGGGCGGTGGCTGTTGGCGCGCCGGCGCCTCCTGTTGTCGCGCCGGCGGCGGACGCCATTGGGGAGGGAGCCATCGGGGAGGGGGCAGCCGCGGCCGGCTCGGCCAGGGGCTGGGGCACAAGCACCACGGTGCGATCGGCCCGGGCCACCGGGCCCGTGCTCTCCGGCATCGGCAACTGTTGGATGGCCGCTAGGGCCTGGCCAGCGGAGACGAACCGCTGGGCGGGATCTTCGGCCAGCAGGCGCCCCAGGGCCGCCGCCAGGGCCGGTTCGGCATCGAGGCTGGCCGGCCAGCGCCAGGCCAGGGACACCGGATCAAGCAGGGCGGCGGGCTCTTCGCCGGAGAGCAGCACCAGGGCAAACACGCCCAGCCCATACAGGTCCATCCAGGGCTCGGCCGGGGCGCCGGCCACCAGCTCCGGCGGCCCGTAGCCCGGGGTCACACCGGCGGCGGCGACAGTTGCCCCAGCGGCGCCCCCACCACCAGCGGCAACGACACTGCCGCGCACTAAGCCGAAATCGAGCAGCACCGGCAGGCCATCCCGTTCGCGCCGCAGCAGGTTGGCGGGGGTGAGGTCGCCATGGATCAGGTCCTGGCTGTGCAGCACTGCCAACACCGGCAACAGCTGGCGCAGCAGCAACACCACCTCGCCGGCTCCGAAGACCAGCTGGCGCTGGCTGCGGGCGGCCCGCAGGTCGGCGTAGGTGCGGCCCTCCTGCCATTCCCGCGGCAACCACAGGTCTCCGCCCGCCTCGATCAGGGCTCCGAAGCGGGGCACCTGGGGATGGAGCACCCCCTGGAGCCGGCCCCAGACCTGGCGCAGGACCTGCTGCTGGGGCCCTGGCCCCAGCTGGCGCAACACCATCGGCGCCCCGCCCGCCAACTGGTCACTGGCGCGCCACAGCACCCCCTGGCCGCCGCGGGACAATTCCGCCTCAAGCCGATAGCGCTCGGCGATCAGCTGGCCTAACGCCACCTGGCTCATGGCTCTCTCTTGGCTGGCTCCGCCAGGGAAGGGTGGCGCTCAGGTTGATGCAACCCCTTACCGGCCAGCCAGTCGGCGTCATAAAGCCGTGACCGATAGCGATCACCGCTATCGCACAGAACCGTGACGATCGTGTGGCCCGGACCCAGGCGCCGGGCCGTTTCCACTGCCGCGGCCACGTTGATTCCCACCGAGCCCCCCAGGAACAGGCCCTCCTGCCAGAGCAGGCCATAAATGGTGTCGAGGGCCTCCTGGTCGCTGACGCGCACGGCATCGTCGATCGGGGCGCCCTCCAGGTTGGCCGTAACCCGGCTGTTGCCGATGCCCTCGGTGATCGAGCTGCCCTCGAGGCTGAGCTCCCCCTGCTTGACCCAGGCGTAAAGGGCGCTGCCATGGGGATCGGCCAGCACGCAGCGCACCTGGGGGTTTTGCTGCTTGAGATACAGGGCCACGCCGGCGTAGGTGCCGCCGGTGCCCGTGGCCGCCACCCAGGCATCGACCTTGCCGCCGGTCTGGTCCCAGATCTCGGGGCCGGTGCTGTTGAAGTGGGCGCGTCGGTTGGCCAGGTTGTCGAACTGGTTGGCCCAAACGGCACCGGGGGTTTCGGCGGCGATGCGGCCCGAGAGCTTCACGTAGTTGTTGGGGTCCCGGTAGGGAACGGCCGGCACGGTGCGCACCTCGGCGCCGAGGCTGCGCATCAGGCCGATCTTCTCCGCCGACTGGGTGTCGGGGATCACGATCAGGGCCCTGTAGCCGCGGGCATTGCAGAGGTGGGTGAGGCCGATGCCCGTGTTGCCGGCCGTGCCCTCCACCACCGTGCCCCCGGGCGCCAGCAGCCCCTGCTCCTCCGCCTCCAGCAGGATGCCCAGGGCAGCCCGATCCTTGACCGAGCCGCCGGGATTCATGAATTCGGCCTTGCCGAGGATCTCGCAGCCGGTGAGATCGCTAAGGGCGTTGAGCCGAATCAGGGGGGTCTGGCCTACGGCGCCCACAAAACCGGGTGTGATCCCCCCCATGGTGCTGGCCTGACGATGGCGTGAACTGGTGCCGCGATCGTAGGGGCGGCTGACGCCCGAACCGAAGGCTTCTAGGGTCGTGCCAGACACTCCGCGCCGATGCCCCGATCCCCCACCGCCACGGGGCTGTTGCCGCGGCTGCGGGAGATCCGGTCAGCCAGCGAGGCCCTGATCGCCCCGCTGGAACCGGAAGACCTCTGCTTGCAGGGGATGGCCGATGCCAGTCCGCCCAAATGGCACCTGGGCCACACCAGCTGGTTTTTTGAGGAGTTCCTGCTCAAGCAGCCCGATCTGGCGGCCCTAGTGGCCCCCTACGAACCCTCCGACAGCCGCTGGGGCTACCTGTTCAATTCCTATTACGACGCCGTTGGCGCCCGCCACCCCCGGCCCCAACGGGGCCTGCTGACCCGGCCGGCAATCGGCGAGCTGCTGGCCTGGCGCCAGCGGGTCACCGCCGCCCTAGAGCGCCTGCTGGAACGACTCGACGGGCTCGATCCCCAGCAGGCGGCAGCGCCCCTGGCCCTGATCGAGCTAGGCCTGCAACACGAGCAGCAGCACCAGGAGCTACTGCTGATGGACCTGCTCGACGGCTTCAGCCGCAACCCCCTCGAACCCAGCTACAGCCTGACCAGCGACGGCCCGGAGACCCGCTTTGAGGCGGACGGCCTGGGAGCGGCCATGGCGGCGGATTGGGCGGCGGCAGCGGCAGGCGCGGGGCCTGAGCATGGAATGGAGCAAGAACCCGTGCCTGGTCAGGCGTCCGCCTGGCTGGACCACCCCGGCGGCCTGGTGGCGATCGGCCACCCCCAGGGCGAGGGCGGCCCAGATCCTTCCCTCGGCGGCTTCCATTTCGACAACGAGGGTCCCCGTCACCGCGTCTGGCTTGAGCCCTTCGCCATTGCCCGCCAGCTGGTGAGCAACGGCGCCTTTGAAGGTTTCATTGCCGATGGCGGCTACCGACGGCCAGAGCTGTGGATGAGCGAAGGCTGGGCCGTGGCCAACCAGCGGGGCTGGCAGGCCCCCCGCTACTGGCGCGGCGACTGGGAATTCACCCTGGCCGGGCGCCGGCCCCGCCACCCCGAGGCGCCGGTGCGCCACCTCAGCTGGTTTGAGGCCGACGCCTTCGCCCGCTGGGCCGGAGCGCGGCTGCCCAGCGAGGCGGAATGGGAGATCACCGCCCAAGAGCTGGACCAGGCCCAGGGGCTGCTCTGGCAATGGACCGCCAGCCCCTACCGGCCCTATCCGGGCTTTGCCACCGCCGCCGGCGCCGTGGGCGAATACAACGGCAAGTTCATGACCTCCCAGTTCGTGTTGCGGGGCAGCAGTTTCCTCACCCCCGCCGGCCCTGGCCGGCTGACTTACCGCAACTTCTTTCCGCCATCCAGCCGCTGGATGGCGGGGGGCCTGCGGCTGGCCCGGGGGGGCGAACCCCAGTGACGGTCCCCGAGACAGTCCCAGGACCACTCCCTGGCGGGCTGAATCTGGGCAGCCGGGATGCCGGCAGCCGGGACGCGGACAGCCTGGCGGGTCCGGAGGTCATTGATCTGCACCCGGCGCCGGCGGACATGGAGCGGTTGGTGATCGAGGGGCTCAGCCGCAGCCCGAAGCAGTTGCCCGCCTGGTTCCTCTACGACGACGAGGGCTCAAGGCTGTTTGAGCTGATCTGCGAGCAGCCCGAATACAGCCTCACCCGCACCGAAACCGCCCTGCTCGAACGGGAGGCCCCTGCCATCGCCGCGGCCCTCGGCAAGGGGGTGTTGGTGGAATTTGGCGCTGGCAGCGCCCGCAAAGTAGGTCCCTTGCTGGAGGCCATGGCCCACCAGGCTGCCCCGGCGGCCAGCACGGCCAGCCCCGCGCCCAGCCCCCCTGCCCCTAGCTCGCCCGGGCGACCGGCCTACGTCGCCCTCGACATCAGCGCCAGCCACCTGCAGGAGGCCTGCGACCGCCTGCAACAGCGCCATCCCCTCGTGCCGATCCTCGGAATCTGCTGCGACTACAGCCAGCTGGAGGCCCTGCCCAGCCACCCCCTGCTCAATGGCCAGGCCCACCTGGGCTTTTTCCCCGGCAGCTCCCTGGGCAACTTCGAGCCGGCCGCAGCCCAGGAGCTGCTGGCCCAGTTTCGGCGCCTGCTCGGGCCCGGCGGCAAGCTGCTGATCGGGATCGACCAGCCGAAGGCCACCGAGCGGCTTGAGGCCGCCTACAACGATCAAGCCGGCATCTCGGCCGCCTTCGCCCGCAACCTGCTGACCCGGCTAAACCGGGATCTTGCCGGAGACTTCAACCCCCAGGCCTTCCGTTATCGGGCCCGCTGGCAGGCCACTGAAAGCCACATCGAAATGGCCCTGGTCAGTGAGGGGGCCCAGCTCGTGCGGCTAGCGGGCCAAAACTGGAGGTTTGCCGACGGCGAGGCCCTGATCACCGAGACCAGCGCCAAATACACCGCTGAGGCCTTCCTGGCCCTGGCCGCCCCGGCCGGTTGGCACGGGGCGGCCCGCTGGTGCGACCCTGATCACGACTTATGTCTGCACCTGCTGGTGCAGTCAGACTGAGCCCAGTCGCCCCCACGCCGATGTCCCGGGAAGAACAACGCCAGGCGGTGCGCCACCTGCGCGAGAGCCTGATCGAGCAGCTGGAGACCCTCTACCGGGAGGCCTTCGACCAGCTCACCAGCCAGAACCTGGGGGAAGGGGGCATCGCCCGGCTCACCCAGCTGCTGCTGCGCTCCCGTGAAGCGGCGATCACCCCCCTGCAGGAGGAGATCGAAGCCCCCTTGATCACCCGAGCCCCGGAGCCGGCGGCATGAGCGCAGGGCCGGGGTCGGGGTCAGGAACGGGCTCTGGATCGGGCACCGGCCCGGCGGGCTGGTTTGAGCAGCTCGAAGCCCAGCTGGAGCGCCAACTGGAAACCTTTCTGGCCGCCAATCCCGCCCAGGAGGCCCTGTTGCAGGAGCAGGAACAGCAGGAGCGGCAGCAGCGGCTCAACCGTCGCCGCCTGGAGCTGCAGGGCCAGGCGGACCAGGCGCGCATCGGCCTGCTGGCCCTGGTGAGCGAGATCAACCAGTGGCAACAACGGGTGCAACGGGCCCGCGACGCCGGCGCCGGCGATCTGGCCAGCCGGGCTGAACAACACCTGGGGCAGTTAATGGGCCAGGGTCGCGACCGCTGGCAGGCCCTCGCCGAACTGGGCCGCTCCTTTCAGGCGGTGGAAGCCGAGTTGGGGCAGCTGGCCAGCCAACCAGCTAAAGCCGCCAGCGCTGGTCAGGCGGCCGCCGCCCAGGCGAAGGGCCCCTCCCAGCAGGAACCGCTCGACCAGGCCTGGGCCGCCTTTGAGGCCCAACAGGCCCTTGAAGACCTGCGGCGCCGCCAAGCCGCACGCTGATGGGGTTTCTGCTGTCGAAACTGCTGCCCCTAGCCCTGTACCCCCTGGGCCTGGGACTACTGCTGCAGCTCAGTGGCCAGCTGGGCCAGGCCCGCCGGCGCCCCTGGGGGCCCTGGCTGTCGGGCGGCGGTATCGCCCTGGTCTGGCTGCTGGCCATGCCCTGGACGAGCCGCCAATTGATCTGGGGCCTGGAGGAGCGCAGCGCCGCCCTCACCCCCAGTCCGATCCCAACCGCCGATGCGGTGGTGGTGCTGGGCGGCGGCCTGCGGCCGGCCCTGGCGCCCCGCCAGGGGGTGGAGGTGGCGGAAGGGGGCGACCGGCTGCTCACCGGCCTGCGGCTGCTGCGCCAGAAGAAAGCCCCGCTGCTGGTGACCAGCGGCGGCCGGGTCAGCTTCACGGCCGACGATCCCGCCCCGCCCGAGGCCTACTGGGCCCGGGACCTGGCGATCGAACTGGGCGTGCCGGCCAAGCGAATCCTCACCAACCCGGGCTCCCGCACCACCGCCGAAGAGGCCCGCGACATCGGCGCCCTGGGCCGCTCACGCCATTGGCATCGCATCCTGCTGGTGACCAGCGCCTTCCACCTGCCGCGAGCCCTGGCCACGTTTCAGCAGCGCAGTGGCCTGGAGGTGATCCCGGTGGCCTGCGATTACCAGCTACCCAGCCGGACCAACTACGGCCGGCCAACCCTGGGCAACAGCCTTAAAAGCCTGTTACCCGACGCCGAATTCCTCTATCTGAGCACTGTGGCGCTCAAGGAACACATCGGCCTGCTGGCCTACCGGCTCAAGGGCTGGTCCTGAGGCCAGGCCTGGTTGTGGGGGCCAGCTCTGGGCCTATTTCTTCGGCGCCGGCGGCACCAGGCTGACGCCCTCGGGCGGGGGCGTGGGATCGGGATCGGCGATCAGCATGTGCTGCAACACGATCTCGGGGCGTTCACTATCGCGCCAACGGATGCGATAGGCGGGCATCTTGGTGCCGCGGCTGGTGGTCTGCTCCACCGGCTCCATCACCCACCCCCGGCGGGACCGTCCCTGCGGGTTGCGCTTGACCACTGGGTCTGCGTGCTTGAAGCGGAAACCGACGCGCTCACCGCTCATATTCAGGAGAGCCCCGTGCGGGGAGATTGCCTACTGTGACCAATTATCCCATTGCGTCGGCAGCGGTCCTAATGGAGGGAGCCTGCCCCCCTTGACAGGACGGGATCAGAGCTTTGCTCAGGCTTCCGGGCACCCCTAGGACTGCCCTTTTGGGCGTCCATCCGATCGCCCTTCGGCTTAAACGTCTGGGCGCCCCTCTGGCCGCACTTCGGGCCGGAGTAACGGGAAGGCAATCACGTCCCGGATCGAAGGGCTGTCGGTGAGCAGCATCACCAGGCGGTCGATGCCGATGCCCAGGCCGCCCGTGGGGGGCATGCCCACTTCCAGGGCCTGGAGGAAGTCCTCATCCACCCCCTGGGCCTCGAGGTCGCCGGCGGCGCGGCGGTCCTGCTGGGCCTCCAGGCGTTGGCGCTGGTCGACCGGATCGGTCAGTTCGCTGAAAGCGTTGGCCGTTTCGCGGCCAACGATGAACAGTTCAAAGCGCTCCACCAGCCCAGGCTTGCTGCGGTGGCTGCGGGCCAAGGGAGAGATCTCCACCGGGTAATCGGTCACGAAGGTGGGCTGGATCAGGTCCGCTTCCACGGTCTGCTCGAAGGCCTCGTTGAGCAGCCGGCCCACCGAATCGGCCAAGGCCGGCACCTCCAAGCCCTTGGCGGCCATGGCGGCTGCCGCCTCGTCCCGGCTAGTGAAGGCATGGAAATCAAGGCCGCAGGCCTGCTCCACCAGCTCATGCATCGTCGCCCGACGCCAGGGGGGCGTGAGATCGATCTCCGTGCCCTGGTAAGTAATGGTGGTGCTGCCGCAGACCTGCTGACAGGCCGAGGCAATCAGCTGCTCGGTGAGGTCCATCATGTCGATGTAATCGGCATAGGCCTGGTAGATCTCCACCGAGGTGAACTCGGGGTTATGGCGCGTGCTAATTCCCTCGTTGCGGAAGATCCGCCCCAGCTCATAGACCCGCTCAAAACCGCCGACCACCAGCCGCTTGAGATGGAGTTCGGTGGCGATCCGGAGGGTGAGGGGTAGGTCGAGGGCGTTGTGGTGGGTTTCAAACGGCCGGGCATCGGCGCCACCGGGCACGCTCTGCAGCACCGGCGTTTCGATCTCAAGAAAGTCCCGTTCATCGAGCCAACGGCGCATGGCACTCACCATGCGGGCGCGGCGGCGAAAGGTTTCGCGGGTCTGGGGCGACACGATCAGGTCGAGGTAGCGCTGGCGGTAGCGCGTCTCCACGTCGGCCAGGCCATGCCACTTATCCGGCAGGGGCTGGAGGCCCTTGGTCAGCATCGACCAGGACCTCACCTTCACCGATAGTTCGCCCCGGTCGGTACGGCGCAGGGTGCCGCGCACGCCGATCAGGTCGCCGGCATCCACCAGGGAAGTGATCTGGGCGAAGCTGCCCGTTGCAGCCGCTCCCGCCGCGCCTTCCCCCTCGGCAGGGGCCCCATCCAGGGTGGCCTTCTCCAGGTAGAGCTGGATCGGGCCGGTCTCATCGGCCAGGGTGAAGAAGGCCAGCTTGCCCATCACCCGCCGCGTCATCACCCGGCCGGCGACGGCCACCTCCAGGTCCCGCTCTTCGCCCTTAGCCAGGTCGGCATGGTCCAGCTGCAGGGCCGCGGTGCGATGGCTGGGGTCAAAGCGCAGGGCATAGGGCCCCTGGCCCAGCTCCGCCAGGGCGCGGGCTTTTTCAAGGCGTGTCTCGCGCAGCTCCGACAAGGCAGCAGGGCTCTCAGGTGGGTTCCATCCTGCAGGAACGCAGGCCACCAAGGCCCGGCGAGGGGCGCCGGGCTCCCAGCTGGCAGAAGGGTTGCCAGCGGCCACGCATCCCGTTACTCAGTCGAATCCACCCAGCGATCAACCAGCCGCCGCCGCCAGGGCTGGCTCGCCCATGCGTTGGGAGGCGTAGCCCGTGCCGCGCACGGTGAGGATCAGCTCCGGGTTGCGAGGATCGGGCTCGAGCTTGCCCCGCAGCCGGGCCACGTAAACATCCACCACCCGCAGGTCGGCGGCGCGGCGGGGCGGATAGCCCCACAGCTGCTCGAGGATCTCGGCCCTAGGCACCACCCGGCCAGGCTCTCGGAACAGCAGCTCCAGCAGGCTGAATTCGGTGTAGGTGAGGCCGATGCGCTCGCCATCGCGGGTCACTTGACGGCGGTTGGTGTCCACCACCAGATCGCCCACCCGCAACACGCCCTGGCCGGCCGTCACTTCGCGCGGTTCGGCTGCTGCGGAGCCGCGGCCCACCCGGCGCAGGATCGTGGCGATCCGGGCTTCGAGTTCCTTGGGGCTGAAGGGCTTAGGCAGGTAATCGTCGGCGCCCAGATCCAGGCCCGCCACCCGCTCGGTGATGGCATCGAGGGCCGAAAGGAAGATGATCGGCACGCAGGATTCGGCCCGCAGGCGACGGCAGACGGCGAAGCCATCCAACTTCGGCAACATCACATCGAGCACCACCAGGTCGGGCTGCTCTTGATGGAACAGGGCCAGGGCCGCTTCGCCATCTTCGGCGCAGATCACGCGATAGCCGGCCAAATGCAGGCGCATCACCAGCACCCGGCGCACGGCGGCCTCGTCATCGACCACCAGCAAGGTGGCCCGGTGCTCTCCTTTAGCGAGGGGCAGACCTTCTGGGTAGTCCAGGTCCTGGCTGGGGTCTGCGCCGCGCTCACTGGCGATCACGCCGGCGGAGGCAAGGCTGGATTCCAGGTCCTCCACGGGATGCGTGGCCTGATCGAAGCTGTCCTGATTGATAGAACCCTGCTGGTGTAGGGGCTGATCCTCCAGGGACATATCCAAGCAGGGGATGAAGAAGCGCAACGATACCCCTTGCCATCAGCAATTCAGGGCTCTAAGGCCTCGAAAAGAGCAGCAAATAGGGAGATTTAAGGTTTTCTTCGTTTCCTGACACGCCTGGGCCAGGGCCCTTTCAGGGCCAGCGGGCCGTGGCGTAGCTGTTCCATTGGCGCTCGGCCTCGGCCAGGGCTGCATCACTACTGATTTGGCCGAGCATGGCCCGTTGCAGCTGGGTGTAAATCACGGTCTGCAGCCGCTTCACCCCCGGGCTGGGGGGCACCAACACCTGGGCCTGCTCCAGGGTCCGCACCGACAACTGCCGGGCCTGGCGCACCAGCCGCCCCTGGGCATCGAAGGGCCGCTCCCGTTCCAGATCAGCCGCCACGGCCTTGAGGGCGGCCCTAGAGGAGGGCAAGACCCGGGCCTGGTTGGCAAAGCGGGCCTGGTTGGGCCCATCGGTGAGGAACAGGGCAAAACTGAGGGCCTCCTTGGGCAGGTCCGTCTGGCGCGAGATCGCCAGGTTCATCACGGCCACATTCGATTCACCGCCCGGCCCCACCAGGGGGGGATAGGGGGCCGTCACGGCGGCGACCCGGGGGGCATTGGTGCCAATCGCCCGCAGGTACTCGGCGCCGCTGGCCACCTGGGCCAGGTCACCGCTCTGATACAGCTCGATCGCCCGGCGGTAGCCCTGGCTCACCACTTCCCGCGGCAACAGGCCGCGCCGATAGAGGTCACTCCAGAAGGCAAAGGCGCGGCGGCCCGCAGCACTATTGAAGGCGGCCCGATGGCGGCCATCGAGCAGGGTCACCCCCATCTGCACCATCGACTCCAGCAATTCGGCCGAGTCATCGGGCACCACGGTGACGAACAGGGCATAGCGGCCGGTGCGCCGTTTCACCGCCTCCGCATAGGCAGGCACCTCGGCCCAGGTGGCGGGCGGCTTGGCGTAGCCGGCCTGGCTGAGCAGCTGGCGGTTGGCCAGGGTGATGCGGGTGGTCAGATACCAAGGAATCGTGTACTGGTGCCGGCTGGCAACGCCCGCCAGCGGTGGACCCTCACTGCGGCCAGCCCCCCAGATCGAGGCGAGATAGCTGCTGGCGGCGGGAGCGGGCAAGAGCGGATCGAGGGCCAGCAGGCCGCCCTTACTGGCCAGGTTGGCGGCAAACAGGGGGTTGAGATTGACCACATCCGGCGCCGTGCGGGCAAACACCGCGGCCAGCAGCTTGCGTTCCACCGACCCCCAAGGCAGGTCGACCCAGTGGACCGTGACGCCGGGATGGAGCGCCTCCCAATCGGCAATCACGGCCTGGAGATAGCCGTTGAACTTGGGCGAGAGGTCCAAGGTCCAGAACTCGATCTGCCGTTGGGCTGGCTTCTGCCCAGCCAACTTGTCGCCCAGGGGCACGCCAGCCCAGGGCGCCCCCGGACGGGCCGCGCAACCGACCAGGGCCAGGCCCAGCGCCAACCCCAGGGCAACCCTCCGGCCCAGGGCGGCTTGGGCGCCTGATCCGAAACGGGCGGACCCGGCCTTTTGCCCGCCAGGCCTCGACCTGCCCAGGCCTAAGGGCCCCAGCCTGCCGGCCCAACGGGCCCCCAATCGCCTACGTCCAGCCATGGCCCCAGCTTCGCAGGCCCTGGCGGCAGTAATCGCTAAGCCCCAAAGAGCTGGACGCGGAACACCCGGGTGAAAGGGTGGAACTGTGAAAGCGAGACGCCCCAACCAGGTGGCGCATCATTGTTTCCACAACCTTCTTGACCAACCCCATGGGCGTGAACTCCGTCACCCTTGTCGGCCGGGCCGGCCGCGACCCCGAGGTCCGCTATTTCGAATCGGGCACCGTGGTGGCCAACCTCACCCTGGCCGTGAACCGCCGCAGCTCCAACGATGAACCGGACTGGTTCAACCTCGAGATCTGGGGCAAGCAGGCCCAGGTGGCCGCCGACTACGTCAAAAAGGGCTCCCTACTCGGCATCATCGGCTCCTTCAAGCTCGACCGCTGGACCGATCGGACCAGCGGCGAAGAGCGCACCAAGCCGGTGGTGCGCGTCGACCGGCTCGAATTGCTGGGCTCCAAGCGGGACGGTGACCAGGGCGGCGGTGGCTTCGCCGGGGGCGGCTACGGCGGCGGCGAACCCAGCGAAGAAGAAGTGCCGTTCTGACCCTTTCTTAGGGGGTTCTCGCCAGCAGGCGGCGCTCAGCTTCTGGCCGAGCGCCGCTTCCAGAGGCGCAAGCCCAGGGTCACGATGCCGACCAGCAGGGCCAGGGCCAGGAGGCTGTTGACACTGCCCTCCACGGGCTTGATCCAGGCAAGTACCTGCTGCCACTGCTTACCCAAGACCCAGCCGGCGCTGGTCAGGGCCAGGTTCCAGACCAGGCTGCCGGCCGTTGTCCAGAACAGGAACGGCCCCAAGGGCATCATCTCCACACCCGCCGGCACGGAAATCAGGGTGCGGATCGCCGGGATCAACCGGCCCCAGAACACCACCGCCGCCCCGTGGCGCTGGAACCAATGGCGCGAATCGTCAAGCTCCTGCACGGACAGGCCAAACCAACGGCCATGGCGCTCCACCAACCCCTTGAGCCGCTCCTCATTAACAAGCCGGCCCAGGCCGTACCAGGGCAAGGCGCCCACCACGGTGCCGGCCAAGCCCGCCAACACCACCAGCACGAAATTGAGCTTGCCCTGGCCCACGTAGAAGCCGGCCAGGGGCATGATCACCTCCGAAGGAATCGGCGGGATCACGTTTTCCAGCACCATGGCGGCAAAGATGCCGCCGTAGCCCCACTGGCCGACCCACTGCTCCACCAGGCCGTTGAGGGATTGAAGGAAGGGCGCCACCTGCGGTTCCACCGGGGATCTGACCCCGAGTGTGGCCCAGCCACCGCCCTGGCAGGGCCCAGGGCCTAAAAGCGGGCCAGCCTTTGACTAATGACCAATTACTGATGACCGACCCCGGGGACTGAATACGGGCCATCGGCCAGCCCCTAGGCCCGAATCCCGGCGGGAGCCTGCCAGCAAAAAGCCCGGCCGATGGCCGGGCTGGAGGGGTTTCACAACAACCGGCAGGGCCAGGGCCCAGCCGCGATCAATAGCGGTAGTGATCAGGCTTGTAGGGACCAGCCACGGGGATGTTGAGGTAGGCGGCCTGGGTGTCGCTCAACTCGGTGAGCTTGGCGCCGATTTTCTCCAGGTGCAGGCGAGCCACCATCTCATCGAGGTGCTTAGGAAGCACATAGACCTCCTTGCCATACTCGTCGCCTTTGCTGAACAGTTCGATCTGGGCCAACACCTGGTTGGTGAAGGAGTTGCTCATCACGAAGCTGGGGTGGCCGGTTCCACAGCCCAGGTTCACCAGCCGGCCTTCGGCCAGCAGGATGATGCGGTTGCCGTTGGGCAGCAGGATGTGATCCACCTGGGGCTTGATGTTGTCCCAGGTGTATTGCCGCAGGGAGGCCACATCGATTTCGTTGTCGAAGTGGCCGATGTTGCAGACGATCGCCTGATCTTTCATGGCGATCAGGTGATCGTGGCGGATCACCTGGAAGTTGCCGGTGGCGGTCACGAAGATGTCGACATCGCCGACCACCTCATCGAGCCGCACTACGCGGTAGCCCTCCATCGCCGCCTGCAGGGCACAGATCGGATCGATCTCGGCGATCATCACCGTGGCGCCGAGGCCGCGCAGGGACTGGGCCGAACCCTTACCCACATCGCCGTAGCCCAACACCAATGCCACCTTGCCGGCCACCATCACGTCGGTGGCACGCTTGATGCCATCGACCAGGGATTCGCGGCAGCCGTAGAGGTTGTCGAACTTGCTCTTGGTGACCGAGTCGTTGACGTTGATCGCCGGGAAGGGCAATTCGCCAGTCTTCTGCATCTGATAGAGACGGGCCACGCCGGTGGTGGTCTCTTCGGTGACGCCCTGGATGTTGGCGTAGATGCGGGAATAGAAACCGGGTTGGGCAGCCAGTTTCTGGCGAATCGAATTGAAGAGGGCGATCTCCTCTTCGTTGGAGGGATTATCCAGAACGGAAAGATCCTTCTCGGCCCGGGTGCCCAGCACCACCAGGCCGGTGGCATCGCCACCGTCGTCGAGGATCATGTTGGGCGTGCCGCCATCGCCCCACTCGAGGATGCGGTGGGTGAAGGCCCAATACTCATCCAGGGTTTCTCCCTTGTAAGCAAACACCGGGATGCCGGCGGCGGCGATCGCGGCGGCGGCGTGGTCCTGGGTGGAGAAAATGTTGCAGCTGGCCCAGCGCACTTCGGCGCCGAGGGCCACCAGGGTTTCGATCAGAACGGCCGTCTGGATCGTCATGTGCAGGCTGCCGGCAATGCGGGCACCCTTGAGCGGTTGCTGGGCGCCGAACTTGCGGCGCAGGGCCATCAGGCCCGGCATCTCGGTTTCGGCAATGGCGATCTCCTTACGGCCCCAATCGGCCAAGCCGAGATCGGCGATCACGTAAGACGACACAGCGGTTGGCGTAGCCACCATGGGAACGAACACTCCCGACTGGGAGGGCGATGGGTTGGAAATATCTGCAGAGTCGCCGAGGCTTCGGGCTCGCGAGGAGGGCAATCTACAGGGATGCAACCAACCAGCGCGTTGAATCAGGTGATCGAGGGGGCGAAGCAGGGGTTGCAGGAGGGATCGAGGAAGGGGACGATCGAGAGGCTGTGGCTCGCCGATGCGACCGACACCGCCGCCCTGGGCCAGCGCCTGGCCCGGGAGTTGGCAGGAGCCGGCCCAGGGGCCCCTTGGGGACCTGATTGGGATGGAGCCAGCCAGGAGTCACCACCGGGATCCGGCCAGCCCGGGGGCCGGCCAGGGCCAGCTCCCTTTCAGCCGCCGATCCTGCTGCTGAGCGGCGGCCTCGGCGCCGGCAAGACCTGCCTGGTGCAGGGGCTAGCCGCCGAACTTGGCATCAACGAAGCCATCACCAGCCCCACCTTCGCCCTAGCCCAGCACTACCAAGGCCAGGGGAGTTCCGGGCCCACCGCCCTGGTGCACCTGGATCTCTACAGGCTGGAGCTGGCCGCCGCCGCTGACGACCTGTTTGCCCAGGAAGAAGAAGAGGCGGCCGCCCTGGGGGCCCTCCTGGCGGTGGAGTGGCCCGAGCGCCTGGGGTTCTGGCCCCAGGGCGCCTGGCAGGTGGAACTCCAGCTGGAGGGCGAGGGCCGCCTGGCCCTGATCAGGCGGCCGCAGCTGGGTCCGCCTGAGGGTCCGTCAGGCCCAGGTGCTGGAGCAGGGCCGCAATGATGCGGCCGTTGGCAGCCGGGAAGGGATAGGCCGAAAGCTCGCTGGGATGAACCCAGCGCACCTGCTGGCTGGCCAGGGGCTGGGGCTCGCCGGAGCGCCACTGGCAAAGATGGACCACGAAGCGCAGTTTTTTGTGGCTGTAGGCGTGCTCCAGGCTGATCAGTTCCTCGCCCACGGCCACTTCGATCGCCAGTTCTTCCCGCAGTTCCCGGGCCACGGTGGCCTCGATCGCTTCGCCCGGCTCCTGTTTGCCGCCGGGGAATTCCCACAGTCCCCCTAGCAAGCCTTCGTCGAGCCGCTGGTCGATCAACACCTGGCCGGCGCCGTTGAGCACCACGCCCACACCGATCACCTGAAAGGGCACGGGCTTGGGGACCTCCTTCACGGGATAGCGGGCGGGTTCGCCGGCAGCGTAGGCAGCGCAGCAGCCCTGCCAGGGGCAGGCGCCACAGGCGGGCTGGCGCGGTGTGCAAACCAGGGCACCCAGGTCCATCAGGGCCTGGTTGAAACTGCGCGGCCGCTGGCGATCGAGCAACTGCTCACTGAGCTGCCAGAAGGCCGCCGTTTGCCGCGCCGGCGGGTCGGGGCAGGCGATCAGCCGGGCCAGCACCCGTTTGACATTGCCATCGAGGATCGCCGCCGGCTGGTCGAAGGCCGACGACAGGATGCTGCCGGCGGTGGTACGACCGATCCCGGGCAAGGCCAGCCAGCCCTCCACGGTGCGGGGCCAGGGATCGGCCCGCAGACCCTCACCGCTGGCCCGTTCAGCGGCGCCGGGCTGTTGATCCCCAGGCGGGCGGGCCGCGAGCAGCTGTAGGGCCCCCTGCCTGAGCCGGCGGGCCCGCGAGTAGTAGCCCAGCCCCTGCCAGAGCAGGAACAGGTCGTGGTCGGCGGCGGCCGCCAGGGCCTCCAGGCTGGGCAAGGCCGCCAGCCAGCGCTGCCAGTAGGGCAGCACCACCGCCAGCTGGGTCTGCTGCAGCATCACCTCGGCGACCCAGATCGGATAGGGATCGAGCGCCTCGCCAGCAACCGGCCTCCCGCCCCCAGCCCCCTGCTTCCAGGGGATGGCATGGCGGCCATGGCGCTCCCACCAGGCCAGAAGCTGCTGGCCCATCGCGGGGGCCCCGAGGTCGAACACCGGCTGATTCGCTGCTGGCTCAGGTTGGCTGGGCGATGGAGCCATGGCGATGGGCCTCAGCCGCCCCCAGATCGTGGCCCGCCCGGTAGCTGTTCTCCTGCTTCCAAACGGCCAACAGGCATGGCGAAGCGGCACAAGGGCTGCGGCGGGTGAACCCCAAACCTTGGCGTCAACCAGCCACGTAGGCAGCCACACACTCGCTCAGCCGACGCAGGCCGGCCAGGCCATCGCGCTCGAGGTTGCGCACCCGATCGCGGCTCATGCCAAGGATGCGGCCGATGCCGGTGAGGCTCATCGGTTCATCCACATCGATCCCGTAGCGCATCTTCAAGACCCGCCCCTGCAGATCGGGCAGCTGCTCCAGCAGGGCACGCATGTCCCCCCGCAGGCATTCGCCATCCACCAGATCCCCTGGATCGCCCCCTTCT
>CAINZT010000085.1 GCA_903855705.1 uncultured Synechococcus sp. | reverse complement strand
CTGACTGGGGCTGTCCTGGCGGCTGCCACGGCCGAGCTGGTGGACGTCAACGGCGAGCTCTGGGACATCGAAGATCGCATCCGCGATTGTGAGCGGGCCGGCGATTTCGGTCCTGGCTTTATCGAGCTGGCGCGGGCGGTGTATCGCACCAACGACCGCCGGGCCGCCCTCAAGGCACGCATCAACCAGCTCTGCGGCTCCCAGCTGGTGGAAGAAAAGAGCTACGCCGCCTATTAAGGGCGGCTTGGGCCAGCCGGGCCTTGGTGTTCAACGGCCCCGGGAGCCGATCACGGCCCAGCCAGCAAAAAGCCGTCGCGGAAGGCATCTCCCGGGTCACTGCCCCGTTTCAGGGCCGCCTCCACCTCCAACAGCTGGCCCAGCAGGCGCAGGAAGCGCCCCGGGGGGCGGCCGCGGATCTGTTTGCGCATCACATAAATGCGTTTGGGGTTGCCGATGCCAGCCGCCTTGGCGATCACGGCCACGTCCTGTTCCCCCTGGGCATCGAGCAGGCTCACCCAGAGCCAGCCCCGGATCTGGCTGCTCAGGGCCGCCACGATCCGCAGGGCCGGCTCGTTCACCTCCAGCAGCTGCTCCACCAGGGCAATCGCTTCGGCGCTCTGGCCGGCCAGCAGGGCATCGCCCACCTGCAGGCTCGAGGTGGCATGGCTGCCAATCAGGGCGGCCACGGCTGCGGCCGTGATCGGGGCCCTAGGGCCACCGGCTTTGCCAGTCCCGGCATAGAGCGAGAGCTTCTCCAGTTCGCTGGCGAGGCGGGCGCTGTCGCTGCCGATCGCCTCGGCCAGGGCCTCGGCCGCCGCCGGCTCCACGGCCAGGCCCATCTCCCGGGCTGTGCGGCTCACCAGCTCCACCTGGCCGGCCCCGTCCCAGACCGCCGGCAGGTTGAAGCTGCGTTCCTCGGCCACGGCCTTGAGCGCCTTGGTGGTGCGCAGGCGTGCATCCGGCTTGGCGCTGTTGACCAGCAACAAATGACAGTGGTCGGGGATCTGGCCCAGGTTTGCCTCCAGCTGGCTGGCCAGGTCGGCCGGGCACTGGTTGCAGAAGGGGCTGCGTTGCAGCAGCACCACCCGGTCGCCCGCCCCCAGGGGCGGTGTGCGGGCCTCGGCCAGGGCCTGGGCCGCCTGGGCCTGGTCGTTGCCATCGAGGCGGGTGAGGTTGATGCTCTGCCAGCTGGGGTCGCAGACCTGCTGGATCAGGGCGTCCACGGCCCGGGTGCGGGCCGCTTCGTCATCCCCCCAGAAGAGGTGGATCGGCATCGGCGCGGACCTGGCTACGGGAGCCCATTCGTAAGCTCAATTGTGGGCTGTCTCAGGGTGTGGAGTGGGCGCAGGCGAGACCTTCCGCGAGACCGTCCATGAGCCGTACCAGGACCCTGTTCACGGGACCGTTCCCGAGGCTTCCCAAGGGAGCTTGGGCTTAGCAAGTGGCGGCGGTATTGCCCCTGCCCCCAACGACCCCAGCGCTGCGCCCTTTGACCATCCGATCTTCAGCGAAAGCGTGCGGCGCATCCGCGGCTGGCTGGGGACCACTGGCTTCGATCCAGCCGAGCAGGACCTGCTCGAGCGGGTGATCCACAGCGGTGGCGATCTGAGCCTGGCCGCCGACCTGCACTGGTCCGTTGGGGCCTGCGCCCAGGGCATGGCCGCCCTGGCGGCCGGCGCCGTGATCCTCACCGACACGGCCATGGCGGCGGCGGCGGTGGAGCCCATGGCCCGGCGCACCTTCGCCAATCCGGTGCGCAGCGTGCTCGATTGGGCGCCCCAGCGGGCTCCGGTGGGTGGCACCCGCACGGCCCTCGGCATGGCGGCAGCCCTGGAGCACCACCCCCGTGCCGTGGTGCTGATTGGCAGCGCCCCCACGGCCCTGGAGCAGTTGCTGGACCTGGCCCAGCAGGGGCCGCCGCCGGCCCTGGTGATCGGCATGCCCGTG
>CAINZT010000084.1 GCA_903855705.1 uncultured Synechococcus sp. | reverse complement strand
CCGCCGGCGCCGGCATGCTGCCGATGATGGCCGGCTCGGCCCACGCCGCCCTCACCAAGGTGCCCACCGATGGGGCGGACACCCTGTTGATGTTGATGGGGTCGGCCCTAGTCCTGTTGATGACCCCGGGCCTGGCGTTCTTCTACGGCGGCTTCACCCGCGCCAAGAACGTGCTCAACACGATGATGATGAGCTTCTTCATGATGGGGCTCATCGGGGTTGTCTGGGTCGTGATCGGCTACAGCCTCTCCTTTGGCGGTGCCTTCAAGAGCCCCTTCATCGGTGGTCTTGAGTTCATGTGGCTCAACGGCGTGGGCGGTGCCGATGGCAGCGGTCCCCTGGCCGATGGCTTCACGATCAGCGCCTCCTCCTTTGCCCTCTTCCAGGGCATGTTCGCCATCATTACGCCGGCCCTGATTTCTGGTGCCTTGGTGGAGCGAATCAACTTCAAAGCCTGGTTCTGGTTCACCCTGCTCTGGAGCATCTTCATCTATTGCCCGATGGCCCACATGGTCTGGGGGGGCGGCTACATCGGTCCCTTCGGTGCCATCGGCGCCATTGACTTTGCCGGCGGCACGGTGGTCCACATCGCCTCTGGTGTGGCCGCTCTCGTCTCGGCAGCGATCATCGGTCCTCGCAGTGGCTTCCCCGGCAGCAAGCGCCCGCCCCACAACGTGCCCTTCATCCTCCTGGGTGCCGGTCTGCTGTGGTTCGGCTGGTTCGGCTTCAACGGCGCCAGCTACTTCGCCGCCAAGGGCGCTGGCTTCTCGTTCATCACCACCTCCACGGCGGCTTCCGCCGCCATGCTCGCCTGGTGTCTGATTGAGTGGTTCAAAGATGGCAAACCCACCGCCGTTGGTGCCGCCACTGGCGCCGTTGCGGGGCTGGTGGGCATCACCCCGGCTGCCGGATTTGTGTCGATTGGCAATTCGATCTTGATTGGTGCTGCCACCACGGTGGCCTGCTTCATCGCCGTTCAGATCAAGTCCAAGATCCAATTCGACGATTCCCTTGACACCTTCATGGTGCACGGCGTGGGTGGCACGGTCGGCGCCCTGCTTACCGGCGCCCTGGCAGTCCCAGCACTTGTTCCGGCCGACTACTTCCCCCTCTCCGCCAAAATCCTGGCCGATGGTGGCAATGGCGCCCTGTTCATCGCCCAGCTCAAGGCGGTGCTGATTACTTACGGGTTTGTCGGCATTGGCACGGCAGTGATTGTTTGGATCGTTGGCGCCACGGTTGGCCTGCGGGTCACCCCTGAGGATGAGGAGCGGGGCCTCGACTTCGTCGCCCACGGCGAAGAGGCCTACGATCCGATGACGTACTGAGGGACCCATGAAACAAATCACCGCACTGATTCGTCCCTCCAAGCTCGATGCCGTCAAATCGGCTCTCGTGGCTGTTGATGTTGTTGGTCTCACTGTTTGTGAGGCCCGCGGTTTCGGCCGCCAAAAGGGACAGGTGGAGCGCTACCGCGGCAATGAGTTCACCGTCGACTTCCTGCCGAAGGTGAAACTCACCATCGTCGTGACCGACGAGAAGGTGGAAGCGGCGATTGAAGCAATCACCACGGCCGCCCACACCGGCGAAATCGGAGACGGCAAAATCTTCGTGATGCCTGTGGAAACTGCCATCCGCATCCGCACCGGCGAACGGGGCGATGCCGCGATCTAAAGCCTGAGCTAGCCCGTTCAGGTCCTGCCCCCTAGGGGCTTCCAGCCCCCGGTTTCCACCGGGGGTTTTTGTTTTGATGTGAAACGGCTTGGGCCCACACCGGCGTAGCCAGGCGGCTGCTTGCTGGGTGACGGGTTGGTCGGTGGCTGGTTGACCTAGGCCTCACTTGGCTAGGTGGCCTGGCGAGGGCCCGGACGTCCGTCCAAGACCCTTTGGTGCGAAAGCCTGCTGCCTAGGGGCTGTTGGGGGGGCCAAGCCTGGGGACGGCAGCCGGTCAGCCAGGCCCCATAGAGTTGCGGCCAGCCGTGATCAGCCCCGTGGATACTCATGCCTTCAAGCGATCGCTGCACCACTCCGAGCGCTACAACCGCCGCGGCTTCGGCCGCGCGGAAGAGGTGGCTGGCAGCCTGGAGCAGGCCTACCAGAGCGATCTGGTCGCCAAGATCCGCGAGAACGGCTACGCGCTCGAACACGGGCGTCTGAGCGTCAAGCTGGCCGAGGCCTTCGGCTTCTGCTGGGGCGTGGAGCGGGCCGTGGCCATGGCCTACGAAACCCGGCGCCACTACCCGACCGAACGGCTCTGGATCACCAACGAGATCATCCATAACCCCTCGGTGAACCACCATCTGCGCGAGATGGATGTGCTGTTTATCCCAGTGGAGGAGGGGGTGAAGGACTTCTCCGATGTGGCCAGCGGCGATGTGGTGATCCTGCCGGCCTTCGGCGCCACGGTGCAGGAGATGCAGCTGCTGAACGAGCGCGGCTGCCACATCGTTGACACCACCTGCCCCTGGGTCTCGAAGGTGTGGAACACGGTGGAGAAGCACAAAAAGCATGCCTTCAGCTCGATCATTCACGGCAAGGTGAAGCACGAGGAAACCCTCGCCACCAGCTCCTTTGCCGGCACCTACCTGGTGGTGCTCGACCTGGCTGAAGCCCAGATGGTCTGCGACTACATCCTCGCCAGCGCCGACGGCGAGGGAGAGGGCGCTGAGGTCGGCAAAGGGGCAGCCTTGGATCGGGAGGCCTTCATGGCCCGTTTTGCCCAGGCCTGCTCGCCTGGCTTCGATCCGGACCGGGACCTGGCCCGGGTCGGCGT
>CAINZT010000083.1 GCA_903855705.1 uncultured Synechococcus sp. | reverse complement strand
CGCTTGCATTGGAGGGGGCCAGGGTGCTGGCGTGACCTTGCTCCAACAGCTCCAGGCTCCCGGCCAGCGCTGGGATCGCTGAACCGTCCAGCTCCACGCCGGCGCTGGCGATCCCCGGGCCCGCCGCTGCCACCATCTCGCCCAGGTGCCCGAGCAGGCCGAAGCCGGTGATGTCGGTGCAGGCGCGGCAGCCGTGGGCCTGCAGGAGCACCACCAGCTTGGCCTGGCTTTGCTGCATCAGCGCCAGGGCGCCATCGAGCCAGGAGGCCTCGGCCGCCCCGGCCATGGCGGCGGCAAACAGCACGCCCGTGCCGATCGGCCGGCTGAGCAGCAGCAGGTCGCCGCTCTGGAGAGGCCCCTTCGGCCAGAACTGCTGGGGCGCCACCGTGCCATTCACCGTGAGGGCCAGGGCCAGGCCGGCCCCATCGCGGGCCTCCAGGGTGTGGCCGCCGATCAGGCTCGCCCCGAGCGGATCGAGCACGGAGCGCACCCCCGCCAGGCTCTGAAAGAGCAGGTCCTCCTGCAGCCGGGGCCCAGCCTCCGGCACGGTCACCAGGGCCTGGACGCTGGTCACCTTGGCGCCACAGGCCCAGAGGTCGCTGCAGGCGTGCAGGGTGGTGAGCCGGGCGTTAAGCCAGGGGTCGTCCACTAGGGCCGGGAAGCCATCGACGCTCTGCAGCAGCAGCTCTCCGCCGGCGGTTGTGGTCACCAGGGCGGCGTCTTCGGGCTCGGGAGCCTGGCCCCTGGCGGCGTTGGCCGGGCTTCCGGGCGTGCCTCGGTCGGTGCCGCCCAGGCTTGCTGTTGGGATGGGAGGCTTTGCACAGGTTCCGGCTGGGGGCTCGTCCGCGGGCTCGGACAGGCGGGCCAGGGCCCTGGCCAGGGGGCTGGCGGCGAGTTTGGCGGCGCAGCCTCGGCAGGCCATGGGTTCAGACGCGGCCCCGTCAGCCATGGGGGGCAGGGCGCCAAAACGCTGCATGAATCCCTTGTCGATCCAGTCTTTCCAGCGCCAGAGCCAGGGGCTTGGGCCCAGGGCCAGGGGGCCCCAGAGGGCTAGGGCCTGGGGGTGGCCGGGCCTGGCCCCGCCATCGCCCATCAGCTGCAGGGCCCGGGCCTGGGGGCGCCAGGGGCGCAGGGGTCGTTGGGGCTGCTCGAGGCTGCGTTGCAGGTTGGCGGCCAGGATTGGGGCGGCCCGCACGGCCCAAACCCCGGCGGCGGGGCGGGGATCGCTGGCGATCAGGCCGCAGTCGCCGGAGGCAAACAGGCGCGGGTGGTCCAGCACCTGCAGGCTGGGCTCGGTCAACACCCGGCGGCTGGATGGGTCAACGGGCAGGCCGCTGGCCGCCAGCCAAGCAGGCGCCCGGCTGCCCGTGCAGGCCAGATCGGCTCGGGCGTCGCTGGGCACCAGGCGATGCAGCGGGATCGAGGCCGCCGCTAACAGGCGCTCGCCGGCCCGGTTGGCGGATCGGGAGCCGAGGCTGGGGCTCTCCCCCCGCAGCAGCAGCTCCGGCCGATAGCCGCGGGCAGCTAGGGCTAGCGCCAGTTCCACGGCCGCCTGGCCGCCGCCGCGGATGCGGATCGGGGCGCCTGGGGGCAGGCTGCCTAGCCAGGCCAAAAAGGGCTCCAGGGGTTTGACAGGCATGGCGCCGCCGGGATCGCTGGCCGTCACGGACCCCAGATCCAGGCTGAGGCGGTCGAACCGCAGGCCCGGCCGCCCCTCCAGCAGTAGCTCCTGGCGCTCCAGATCCAGGCCATTGATCTCGGCCAACACGACCGTCACCCCGGCTCGGGTGCAAAGCCGGCGCAGGTCGATGGCGCAGTCGTCAGGCCCATAGAGGCCGGCCACCAGGCCGGGCACCATGCCCGAATAAAGGGCGGTGCTGTGGCGGCTCACCAAGGTGATCAGCGTGCCGGCCGGCCGGCGCCCGGGACCCATCGCCCACATCCGCAGCAGCAGGGCATGGCTGTGGCCGCCGCCAGCCAGAACCAGGTGGTGCTTAGGGGGCATGGTCAGGGGACTCGCTTAGGGGGGGCCGGTTTGGGAGCAGATGGGGGGCCATAGCCCTGGGGGTTGGCCTGGTGCCAGCTCCAACAATCGCGGCAGATGGTTGGTAGGTCCCGCTGGGTCCGCCAGCCCAGGCGCTGGCTGGCTTGGCTGGGGTCGGCCACGCTGCTGGCACTGTCGCCCGGGCGGCGATCCACCAGCCCGTAGGGCACGGCCATGCCTGTGGTGGCTTCAAAAGCCTGGATCACCTCCAGCACCGAATGGCCCACGCCCGAGCCCAGGTTGAGGACCAACTCCTGGGGCGGTTCCCCCAGCAACAGGTCCAGCGCAGCGCGGTGGGCCTCGGCCAGGTCCAGCACGTGGATGTAATCGCGCACGCCGGTGCCATCGGCGGTGGGCCAGTCGGCTCCGTACACCGTGAGCTGCTCCCGCATCCCTGCCGCCACCTGGACCAGCAGCGGGAACAGGTTGCAGGGGACCTGCTGGGGAGCCTCGCCGATGCGACCGCTGGGGTGGGCCCCCACGGCGTTGAAATACCGCAGGCAGGCCACCCGCCAGCCGGGCCCGCTGGCGACCACATCGGCCAGCAGTTGCTCCACCGCCGCCTTGGTGTGGCCATAGGGATTGATCGGTTGCACCGGTGCCGTTTCCCCAATCGGCACGGCTTCGGAATTGCCATAGATGGCGGCACTGCTGCTGAACACACCGCTTTTGCAGCCATGGGCCGCCATCGCCGCCAGCAGCCGCTGGCTGCCCACCACGTTTCCATCCCAGTAGCGCAGCGGGTTTGCCACGGAGTCCGCCACCGACTTGAGCCCGGCGAAATGGATCACCGCCTCGAAGGGGCCTGCCCCGAAGGCCCGCTCCAGGTCGGCAGCGGAGCGGATGTCGCCCTCGATCACCCGCAGGCGCGTCTCTGCCCTGGCCCCAGCGAGCTCCTGCACCCGCTGGAGCGACTCCGGTGAACTGTTGGAGAAGTTGTCCAGCACCACCAGCCGGTGCTCCGCCTCCAGCAGCACCAGGCAGGCGTGACTGCCGATGTAGCCGGCACCACCCGTGATCAAGAGGTCGGCCAAGGGCGGGGCGGCTTGGGGGGGAGACTTGCTTGGGCTTACCCCAGGCTGACGCTTTTTGGAGGGGTCTGGGGCATCAAGCCGTCAAGCCGATGGCCCCCAATCCGGGTCCATGGCGCCCAATCTTCCCGCTCGGTAAGATTGGAGATCTCCGCAAGGGGCTGCGTGGGCTTTCATCCCGATCGGGAAGATCACCTGGTGCTGGTCGAGTCGGCAGCGGCCCTGGGGCAGGCCGCCAAGGCCCAGAGGCTGCGCCTGGGGATGACCCAGGCGGAATTAGCCCTGGTGGCTGGGGTCGGCGTCCGCTTCATT
>CAINZT010000082.1 GCA_903855705.1 uncultured Synechococcus sp. | reverse complement strand
TGCCGGCCAGGTCAATGAAGCCCGGATCCTGGTGGGTGAAACCGTTGTGATCCTGGCGCCAGACGGTGGAGGAGATCAGGCAGTTCCAGGCGCCGATCGGGGCGCGCCAAGGGGCGTGGTGAATGCAGGATTCCAGCCATTTGGCGTGCTGGTTGAACATCGAGGCGATCACATGGGCGAAGGCCTCGTAGGTATGGAAAAAGCCGTAGCGACCTGTGAGCAGGTAGCCCTCCATCATCCCCACCAGGGTGTGTTCGGAGAGCATTTCCACCACCCGGCCATCGGAGCTCAGTTCGCTGCCGCCCTGGCCGTTCACCCCCGCATCCTCGGGTAGCAGCTCCTCCATCCACACTTTTTTGCTGACCGCATAGATGGCCTGCAGCCGGTTCGAGGCCGTTTCATCGGGGCCGAACACCCGTAGGGAATCCGGGTTGCGGCTGATCGTGTCCCGCAGCAGGGCCCCCAAGGGCGCGGTGTTTTCAGCCATCACCTGGCCCGGGGCCTCGACGGCGACGGCGTGGTCCGTGATCGGGGCCAGGCGCAGCTTGCGGCGCAGCAGGCCGCCATTGGCGTGGGGATTGGAGCCCATGCGCCGATGGCCCTGGGGCGAGAGGGCCTGGAGCTCCTCGATGAGGCGGCCGCTCTCGTCGAACAGCTCCCAGGGGCGATAGCTCTTGAGCCACTCCTCCAGTTGCTCCAGTTGGCCCGGATCGTGGCGCGGGTCGGGCAGGGGCACCTGGTGGGAGCGCCAGAAGCCCTCCAGCTTCAGGTCGCCCCGGGCGGCCGGGCCGGTCCAGCCCTTGGGGGAGCGCAGCACGATTAGGGGCCAGGCCGGCCGCTTCGCCACCCCCGTGCTGCGGGCCTCCTGGCGAATCGCCAGGATCGCGGCGGTGGCACTCTCCATGGCGCTGGCCATGGCCGCGTGCATGGCCTCTGGTTCGCTGCCTTCAACAAAGAGGGGCGACCAGCCGTAGCCGCGCAGCAGGCTCTCCAGTTCGGCCTTGGGAATCCGGGCCAGCAGGGTGGGGTTGGCGATCTTGTAGCCGTTGAGGTGCAACACCGGCAGCACCGCCCCGTCGCTGATCGGGTTGAGGAACTTGTTGATGTGCCAGGAGGTGGCCAGGGGCCCGGTTTCGGCCTCCCCATCACCGACGCAGGCCAGGGCGATCATGTCGGGGTTGTCGAAGACGGCACCGCAGGCGTGGGAGAGCACGTAGCCCAGCTCGCCCCCCTCATGGATTGAGCCGGGGGTTTCCGGGGTGCAGTGACTGCCAATGTGCCCGGGGAAAGAGAACTGCTTGAAGAAGCGGCGCATCCCCTCGCTGTCCTGGCTCTTGTCGGGGTAGACCTCGCTGTAGCTGCCGTCGAGGTAGGTGGGACCCAGCACCCCAGGGGCGCCATGGCCGGGCCCCGACAGGTAGATCATGTCGAGGTCGTGGCGGCGAATCACCCGGTTGGCGTGGGCCCAGATGAAGGCTTGGCCCGGTGAAGATCCCCAGTGGCCCAGCAGGCGCGGCTTGATGTGCTCAAAGCGCAGGGGTTCGGCCAGCAGCGGGTTATCGCGCAGATAGATCATCCCTACGGCCAGATAGTTAGCGGCGCGCCACCAGGCGTCGATCCGCTGCATCTCTTGCTCGTGATCGGGGCTGGAGAATTGAGCCTCGTAAGGGGCCATAGAGGAAGCGATCATGGCCTTCAGTTGCGCGAGTGGTCAACTCCATGGTCGCCTGCGGCCGTTAAGAAGGCGCTAAGTCAGGCGGACGCGGGGGCGCTAGTCAGGGATCCAACATGCTCAGCCAAGGTGTTGAGGAAGCTCTCCCAGACCATCAGCTCGCCGCAGGCGATCCGCTGGTAACTAAGCCATCAAATTTATGGTCTGGGAAAAATGCTGAGGCGACAAATCACGGTGTCAGGGGTGCGTTCCAGCACTTCACAGCAGGGATACCCCGGTAATAGGAAAGGATCGTGAGTGTGGAGGTGTCGAGCAGAAAATGGGCTCCGTGGCTGGGCGAAAGCTCGATCCAGCGGGCCACAAGCACCCGGAACACGTGGCCATGGGCGAACAGGGCCACCCTGCCGCCGTTCTCCCGAACCCGACGGATCACGCGGTCGACCCGTTCCCCCACCTCGGCGGGGCTTTCCCCTTCTGGACAGCCATCGCGAAACACCAACCACCCAGGGTGCTGTTCGCGAATCGCCGAGGGCTTGAGGCCTTCGTAGCTGCCGTAGTTCCATTCAGCCAGATCAGGATCGATGCTGGCCTGCTCGCCCAGGCCAGCCAGTTCACAGGTGCGGCGGGCCCGCTGCAGGGGACTGCAGAGCACCAGGGAGAATTCGCGGTCCGCCAGTACCGGGGCGAGCAGACGGGCCACCGCTTCTCCATGGTCGGTAAGGGGGATGTCAGTGCTGCCGGTGTGCTGACCCGAGAGGCTCCATTCCGTCTCGCCGTGGCGAATGAGAAAAACCTCGCCGGTGGGTTCCTGGCCGTTCTGCATCGTGGTCACACGTTCAGGAGTTGCTGGTGATCATCGTTCAGGCGGTGCCGCTTGTGATCGAGAATTTCAGGGGATCAACCTTCCAGATCGAGGTGGCGTAGTCCCGGATTGAGCGGTCGGAGGAGAAATAGCCGCTGCGTGCGGTGTTGAGGAGGGAGATCGTCGTCCAGCGCCGGCGATCGAGCCACACTTCGTCGACCCGGCTTTGGGCCTGAAGGTAGTCGTCGAAATCGGCCAATACAAAGAAAGGATCCTGGCCGCGCAGTTGGTCCAGCAAGGGCCG
>CAINZT010000081.1 GCA_903855705.1 uncultured Synechococcus sp. | reverse complement strand
AGGGGTGAACCCCAAACGGATCATCCGCATGGATGAGGCCGATAACTTCTGGGCCTCGGGCCCCACCGGCCCCTGCGGTCCCTGTTCGGAGATTTACTATGACTTCAAGCCCGAACTCGGCGATGACGCCATTGATCTGGAGGACGACAGTCGCTTCATCGAGTTCTACAACTTGGTGTTCATGCAATACAACCGCGATGCCGGCGGCACCCTCACGCCCCTGGCCAATCGCAACATTGACACCGGCATGGGGCTGGAGCGCATGGCCCAGATTCTCCAGGCGGTGCCTAACAACTACGAAACCGACCTGATCTATCCCCTGATCGAAACGGCAGCCGGGTTGGCAGGAGTGGAGTATCACGCCCTCGATGGCAAGGGCCAAACCTCCCTGAAGGTGATCGGCGACCACAGCCGCGCCATCACCCAGTTGATTGCCGATGGCGTCACCGCCTCCAACCTGGGCCGCGGCTACATCCTGCGGCGCCTGCTGCGCCGGGTGGTGCGCCATGGCCGCCGCCTCGGTATTGATCGGCCCTTCCTGAAGCTGATGGGGGAGGCCTCGATCGCCCTGATGGCCAGTGCCTATCCCCAGCTGGAGCAGCGCCGCGCCGTGATCACCGCCGAGCTGGAGCGGGAGGAAGCCCGCTTCCTCGAAACCCTGGAGCGGGGCGAAAAGCTGCTCGCCGAGGTGCTGGCGGCCAAGCCCGAGCAAATCTCCGGCGAGCAGGCCTTTGAGCTCTATGACACCTTCGGCTTCCCGATTGAACTCACCGAGGAGATCGCCGAGGAGCACGGACTGCGCGTCGATCTGGCCGGCTTTGAGCTGGCGATGCAGGCCCAGCGCCAGCGGGCCAAGGCCGCGGCAGTGAGTCTCGACCTCACCCTCCAGGGGGCGATTGAACAGATGGCATCCGAGCTGGAGGCCACCGCCTTCCAGGGCTACGCCACCTTGGAACATCCCAGCTGCGTGCTGGCCCTGGTGGTGAATGGCGAGCCGGCCGAGCGGGCCGGCTCTGGCGATCGGCTGCAACTGGTGCTCGATTCCACCCCCTTCTATGGCGAGGGCGGCGGCCAGGTGGGCGACCGGGGCGTTCTTGTCGCTTCCGGCGCTGAATCCGAGCTGCTCGTTCAGATCGAGTCGGTGAGCCGCAACCGCAGCGTGTTTGTCCACACCGGCCAGTTGCAGAGCGGCCAGCTCGCCATCGGCGATGTGGTGATCGCCCAGGTGGATCGGGCCTGCCGCCGCCGCGCCCAGGCCAACCACACGGCCACCCACCTGCTGCAGGCGGCCCTCAAGCAGGTGGTCGATCCCGGCATCGGCCAGGCCGGCTCCCTGGTGGATTTCGATCGCCTGCGCTTCGATTTCCACTGCCCCCGGGCCGTGACCCCCGCCGAGCTGGAGCGGATCGAGGTCCTGGTGAACGGCTGGATCGCCGACGCCCAGGCCCTGGAGGTGCGGTCGATGGCGATCGAGCAGGCCAAGGCGGCCGGCGCCGTGGCGATGTTTGGCGAGAAGTACGCCGACGTGGTGCGGGTGGTGGATGTGCCCGGCGTGTCGATGGAGCTTTGCGGCGGCACCCACGTGGCCAACACGGCCGAGATCGGCCTGTTCAAGATCGTGGCCGAATCGGGCGTGGCCGCCGGCATCCGCCGCATTGAGGCCGTGGCCGGACCGGCGGTGCTCGCCTACCTGCAGGAGCGGGAGCTGGTGGTGAAGGCCCTGGGCGAGCGCTTCAAGGCCCAGCCGGCCGAGATTGTCGAACGGGTTGGCGCCCTGCAGGAGGAACTCAAGGCCACGGCCAAGGCCCTGGCGGCGGCCCGGGAAGAGCTGGCCCTGGCCAAGGCCTCGGCCCTGCTGGCCCGGGCCCAGCCGGTGCTCGCCGCGGATGGAGCGCCTTTCCAGCTGCTGGTGGAGCGCCTCGATGGGGTGGAGGGGGGCGGCCTGCAGAGCGCAGCCCAGCAACTCGCTGACCAGCTCGGCGAGGGGGCGGCGGTGGTGCTCGGTGGCCTGAGCGATCCCAAGGACCTGACCAAAGTGGTGCTGGTGGCCGCCTTTGGTAAGGCCGTGATCGCCAAGGGAGCCAAGGCCGGAGCCTTCATCGGCTCAGTGGCCAAGCGCTGTGGCGGCGGCGGCGGCGGCCGGCCCAACCTGGCCCAAGCCGGCGGCAAGGATGGCGCCGCCCTGGATGGGGCCCTCGCTGCCGCGCTCAAGGAGCTGGAGGCCGCCCTGGGCTAGGCCGCGGCGGAGCCCCGATCATCCAGCCCAATCCCCCCGATCCCAATTCCGCCAACCCCCAGCAGACTGACCCCGCTGAGCTAACGCCGTTCCCAAGCCGTTCCCTATTCCTGCCGCCCATGCCCCTGCTCCTACCCCCGATGCTGATTGCCCAGGCCCAGGTGCAGATGGGCTGTAATGGCACCCTGCTCCAGGCCCGGGGCCGGGCCGAAAGGAAGCGGGCGATTGAGGTGTTGAAGCTTTCCCTCAGCCTGGAGGCGGAGGCGGCCACGGCCGATGGGGCCCTGGCCAGCCTGCAGAAGCGTTTGGATGGGGTGCGCCAGGCCCTTCAGCAGCTGGGGGTGCAGAAGCTGGAGGTGACCTCACCAGCCACCTGGACCCGGGCGCCGGAGCCGAAGCAACCGGCCCAAACCACGGCCTCCCTGCAGGTGAGTGGCGAGCTGGCCCCAGCCCAGCTGCAGCGGCTGATCCGCCAGGTGGGGGCCCTGCCCGGCGTGCGCCTCTCCCCCGTAGATCCCCGCGCCCAGGCCAGCGGCGACGCCGCCTCCCAGGCCAGCCTGCTTAAGGCCGCCTACGGCAGTGCCCTGGGCCAGGCCAAAACGATTGCGGCGGCCATCGGCCTGCACCAGCTCCGGCCCCTAGAAGTGGAAGTGGAGGGCGGCGGCGGGGCGCCGATCCTGATGCGGGCCATGGCCAGCCCCGATGGGGCCCCCTTTGATCCGGCCGAGTTGCCCAAACCGGTGGATCGCCTCAGCCTGTTGGTGCGTTTCTGCGCCCGCTGAAGAGGGCCCCGTTGGCTGATTTCGCAGGACTTCCACCTTCAATACAGCTTGAATGGTCTGCCTAATCGCTCCCAGGGCTACGAGTGAGCGCCGCTTGCAGCCCCATAGGCGGGCCGCAACAAGGGCTTGAAGCTCTAGAATTAGACAATCAATTCGAATACTTCAACAGGTTTGCGATGCTGCCAACCCGACACCTCGGTAAACCTGCGCCAGAAACCTGGTTTGGCATTGTCGATGGCATCTACGCAATCGTTTTGACGATTGTGGTGTTGTCCTACCCCCAATTAATCCTTGACGCAATCGATAAGGCGCGGATCCATGAAATTTCCTACGACATGCTGGGCCGCCTTTTGCTGTCCCACACGATGTCGTTTTTTGGGGTCTTTTTTACCGGTTTTGAGATCTGGTCGATCCATCGCGCCCTGCTCAGCCTCACGATTCCGGCTCGGCGTAAGACCGTGTTTTCTGCGATCGTTCTTTCGATTGTGGCATTCGCCCCCGTTTGGATTGATGTGAATAACCATCTTAGGCAGGAATACCTGATCACCCATGCCCAGGTGCTAGAAACAGATGTTTCTATTTTTCGCTTGGTTTTCTTTGTCTTGTTGTTGTTTGTTTTTGCGGTCTTGGCCTGGCTGTCCTGGCTGGAGATGGGCCAGTATCCCGATCAGCGCAAGGATCTTTCCCAAGTCCTGGCGGTCTGCCTGCATCGCTGCTGGCTGCTAGTTGCGGTCTATGTCTTCTCCCTGCTGGTTCCCCATCGCGGCGCTTTATACATTTTCATGTTTGCCATGCTCAGCTACTTCGGCCGGGATCTCTGGCTGTTCTTTCGGGCTCGCTTGGTCCGCTGAGGCCAGGTCCGCCAGCTTGGATTGATTTAGATCAGGCTGACCTCACCACTCTGGATATCGTCGAAACTGGAGCGAATGATCAGCGTCCCGGCGGCTTGGCCCCACAGGGGCAGGAGTGGATCCTCGGGGCGGCAGGCCTGCAAGGGGTTGTTGCGCCAGGAGCCCAGTGCCGCGGCCCTAGGGGTAGGCGCTTCGCCCGCCTGGGCCGGGCATTGGCCAAACCCCATTACTCCCGCCGTCGCCAGGCAGCCTTGCAGCAGGCAGCCGCGGCGATCCAGGGCCATCCGGCGAACCCGCGCGCAAGGGGTGGGGGATGACGTTAGGGAGCCTGGGCGGGTCATTGTGGCAATGGGCTAGCCACTGTTCACTGAAGAAGCGCGGGCTTGATACGCCAAATTAGGGAGTGAATCAAGCTCCGCAGGCGGGACTAAACCCCGGTCTTGATATGGGCCTGCTGGTCGATCAAGGTATGGCTCGTAATCAGCTTCTGGATGCGCCGATGCGTGTATTCCAGTACCTCCAAATCGACGTCCTCAGCCGAGCTTGGATCGCTGAAGCCAAAGGGATTGTCGATGTCGCTGATCAGGTGCAGCACAAATACCAGTAAAAAGGAAATTACAAACAGGAAGAATGCTGAGTCATGGTGTGGATAGCCAGTTGAAAAGATCAAGCCTCCGCACAGAATGACCGTCGCCAGGTTGGCCAGCCAATACACCATGGTCACGAAATCCGTCTCGCGGATCACGTCAATACGGTGAATCGACCGCAGCAGAAAGGACATCTCAGTCATGAGCCGTCCCTTCAGGGAAGAGGCATCAAGCCAGGAGCTGGCCAGCACCACCTGGTCGTGGGTGTGGTCGTAGACCCTTAGGAGCTCCTCGGTGGGGCTATCGGATTTGATCCATTTCAGAACAGCTTGGGAGAGATCCCTAATGGCAAGCAAGGACGCATCAACATTGGCCTTGGGGGTGTGGATCGCCACGGCCCTGGTTTCCCGGGCGATCAGCATCAGGGAACTGGCAATCTCGCCAGGGAGTTTTTCGCTTTCTTTGTAGTCTGAAAGCACACCATTGAGTAAAAAGCCCAGTAGGAATACGGTCGATGCGACCAGGGCGGAAAAGAGCGGATTGACGGAGATGAATTCCCAGCCAATGGCATGGACGACTGACTTAACCGCAGTGATGAGTACGGATATGAGGGCAACCCGGGTTAGGACAATGATTCTGCGTTTTCGCTTGGCCCTCATGTTGGGATTCACGTGAGGTCTTTATTGATTCGATGCGATTATTTCATGGCTGGTAGCCGCTTGCCCAGTCGCGGCCCTGCGGTCCCTGCTTGAAGGCAAGCCCCATTCCCCTAATTGGTATGGAGCATCACCTTGCCTAGTCGGCTGGCTCACTATTGGGCCGGGGCGCCACTGTGGTTTCAAGGAGCCTAAGCTGATCCCAATTAGGAATCGCCATGCTCCGCACCACCTTTGGCCTGCTGCTGATCCTCAGTGGCGTTATCCCCTCCATTCAGCAACCGGCCGCTGCTGTGGTTGTCTGCACTGGTCCCGGTGTGCCCGCTGGCTGTGTGGTGCGTCGTCCCGGGGCCGTGGCTACCCCAGGCGTGGGAGCTCCTGGAGTGCCAGCCGCAGGGGCCCCAGGCTACGGAGCCCCGGGCGTGCCGGCGGCAGGAGCTCCTGGATACGGCGCCGCCGGGCGAGGCGCCAATGTCAATGGTGGCGTGAACCGGGCTGGCCCCCGCTGATCGCAAGGCCGTCAGCTGGCTCCAAAACCAGGATCAAGCCTTTGGCCCATGCCTAACCTTTAAACAATTGCCTTGAGGTTGATGGTCCACCGATTGGATTGTCAACCTCTTTTTGATGGCCCTATTGCAACGTGTTGATCGCCCTAGATACGACGATCACGAGCAAGATCAACATCGCCGATGACTGCATAAGTTGCAGTATTTTAGCCTTACTGCCGACGACTGAGTGATTTTCTGGTGGCCCCAGGGTGTTGCTTGTCATCACGGTGAAGTAGAGGTAATCCAAGGCACTCGGCACCCAACGGGGATTGGCCTCGATTGCTTCGCGTGGAAACCAAATTGAGCAGGGGGCTTCCGGGTGGATCAGGCGCCGCACCTGGGTTGGGAAGTCGTCATACCAATACCAGAAGAAGAACACCAGATTTAACGAAATATAGATTCCTGTGGAAAGACCCAGCAGCACGAAGGAGCCTACCTTGAAGGAGTAGATGCCGATATTGATGACAATCAGGTTGAGGGCAAGGTCAGCTGTGGCTAAAATGCCGAAGCTCAGTAGGAGTTTGCGAAAGAAACGCACCTGATGAATGATCGATTTGACCATCACCAGGGCCATCACCACCAGGATCGCTTCTAGAACGCTGGAGATGATTGTGAAGATCCAGTGATCTGGGGGCACCACGTCTTGACCTCTGATCAAATTGGCAGGGTCCGACCAATAGATCTTAAACGTGATCCAGCGCACCAGCAGGTTAATGATCGGCGATAGGGTTAGCGCCAAGATATAAACAGTATTGGTCTTGCGATTCGGTAGATGGTGTAGATGTTGGCGGACTTGCGTCTCCATGTCTTGGTTATGGCCTAATTCCAGGCTTCCAGTTTGGTCGTATTTGGCGGCTGCAGTGGCTTTTGCAACAGGTTGATTTCAGGTGCTCCGTCGTCAGAGGTGCCCCCTGGCCGGTCCCCGCTGACAGCTTCCACGCGCCAGCCCCGGGTCTGCTTGCAACGAAGGACGTGCCCAGGGCTGCCGTAAGGGCGCGGCAATGGTGCTGTGGCGGGAATCCGCCCCTGGCCAGCGTTGATCGGCAAAAGGCTGAGCCAGCCTAGGTTTTGCTTCACTCAGGCTAGTTGAATTCGGCCCCTTGGCCTTTGCTCCCTAGGGTGGCCCCCTGGGGTCCCCGCAGCGACCACACCAAACCCCTCAAGCGGGCTGTAGGGTGGAACAGATTCTAAGATTTCTCTTGAGCGAGCTCATCACTTCCTGAGGGCTGTCGAAGGATCGGTTCATATCGTTTTCCGTTCATGACAATTTACGTGGGTAATCTTTCCTTCGATGCCGAAGTGGAAGACCTCCAGGGCCTGTTTTCCCAGTATGGGCAGCTGAAGCAGTGCAGCTTGCCCCTCGATCGGGACACGGGTCGTAAGCGCGGTTTCGCTTTTGTTGAGCTTTCTAGTGATGCCGAGGAAGCCAAGGCCATCGACGAACTTCAGGATGTCGAGTGGATGGGACGCATGATCCGCGTCAACAAGGCTGAGCCCCGGGGCGGTGGCGGCGGCGGCGGCAGCCGTGGCGGCGGCGGCGGTTACGGCGGCGGTGGCGGCGGCTACGGCGGCGGCGGTGGTGGTGGTGGTGGCTACGGCGGCGGCGGCGGTGGCCGCAGCCGCTACTGAGCCCTCGCCCAGTTGCTGACTAGTCGCTGTTGAGGGGGTCTGGAGTCATCGCCAGGGGGATCATCTGATCCTCAGGGTGGCCCCAGCCCGCCCCTCTTGAGCGGCAACCTGGGCCATGGGTGCTTGGTTCCGCCAGGTTCCCCGGCCCAGTCCCCCTAGCCTCAGGCCAGGCGAATCACCCTGCCTTGGCCATGGACCTGTTGGCCATCTCGCTGCTGGTGCGCTGGCTGCTGGGGTGGTTTCTTTGTTTACGGTTGCCCCGGTTGCCCCAGGACCCCCTGGCGCCTGATCTGGCCTCAGGGCTGAAGCTGTCGGTGTTGATCCCGGCCCGCAATGAGGCCCGCACCCTGCCCCGTCTCCTGGCTGCCCTGAAGCGGCAGAGCCTCCAGCCCCTGGAGGTGCTCGTGGTCGATGACCACTCCAGTGACGACACCACCGCGATGGCCCAGGCCGCTGGGGCCACGCTTTTGACCAGCGCCCCGTTGCCCGCCGGCTGGACCGGTAAGAACTGGGCCCTGCACCAGGCCAGCCAGGCCAGCTTGGGCGATCTGCTGGTGTTTCTCGATGCCGATACCCAGCCGGGGCCCCACTTTCTGGCCCGGATCTGTGCTGCCCAGCACCAGCTCGGTGGGTTGGTGTCCGTGCAGCCGTTCCACCGCACCGAACGGCCCTACGAACAGCTGTCGGTTTTGTTCAATCTGGTGGGCTTAATGGCCGTGCCCCTGGGGCGCCGGGTGGGGGTGGCCTTTGGCCCCGCCATGGTCACCAGTCGGGCCGATTACCTGCGCATTGGCGGCCATGCCGCCGTGGCCGATCGGGTCGTGGAAGATTGGTTCCTGGCCCATGCCTATGAGCGCTCCGGCCTGCCAGTGAGCGCCTACATCGGCGATGGTGACATCGAATACCGCATGTATCCCGGCGGCCTGCGGGAGCTGGTGTTGGGCTTCGACAAGAATTTTGCCACCGCCGCAGGCGAGGTGCGCTGGCCCTGGATGCTGGCGGTATTGCTCTGGTTGTCGGGCCTGTTCTGGGCGGCCTGGTGTTTGCCCGCCTCCCTGCTGCACTGGCCGATGGTGGGCGATCGCTCCCTGCTTGCCAATGGGGTCTTGTATCTGGGCTACAGCCTGCAGCTGGGGCTGTTGACCCGGCGGGTGGGGTCGTTCGGCTGGATCAACTTGGTGTTTCCCATCCCCGTGATCTTTTTTCTGGGGGTGTTTGTGCTGGCGATCTTCAATCTGGAGCGGGGCACGATCGAATGGAAGGATCGGCGCATCCCGACCCGCTAATGATCAAGGGGATCGTGATGGGGTTGGACGTTCCCTCGGTTGCGTTGCCATGGCTGCCCGTGATGGCCTGTGCCCTGGGTTGGTTGCTGTGGTCGGTGCTGGTGGGGTATTGGGGCCATCGCCTGCCCCTGTCCGCCCTCGCTGACGACAGTTGCTGGACCCGGCCCAGGCCCTGGGGCGAGTCCTTGACGATGTATGAGCAGCGGCTGGCGATCCGCCGCTGGAAAGCCTGGCTGCCCGATGCCGGAGATCTCTTCCCGGGTGGCCTGCGCAAGGGAGCCCTGATCGGCCGCGATCGGCAGCGCTTGGAGCGGCTGCTGGCGGAGACCCGCCGGGCCGAATGGGTGCATCTGGCGATTTGGCCTTTTTGGCTGGTCACTGCCCTGTGGCTGCCTCCCTTGGGGGTGGCGGCCAACCTGTTGTTTGCCACGGCAGCTAACCTGCCCTGCCTGTGGTTGCAGCGTTACAACCGCCTCAGGTTGGTGGTGTTGAGGGCGCGGCTGGTGCCCTGATTGGAACAAAGGCTTGAGCTTGCAACCAATGGTTTGGCCGCCTCGCCAGACTGAAACCATGCAGGATTCCAGTTCCGATGGGGGCCCCTATCGGGTGCGCTTTGCCGATCGCCATGAGCGCAGTGTTCCTGATGAGGTGCGGGGGCCCCGGTTTGGCTGCCTGGCTGACGCCTTGGCCTTCGCCCATCTCCAGGTGAACAGCCGCAACGCTGCCCTGATCGTCGAAAAGCTGGCCCCAGGCGGCTGCTGGTTGCAGATGGCCCGCCTGGATTAGGCCCTAGGGCGCCTGGATAGGACCTAGGCCCGGGCCCAGGAGGGCCGTGCCGCTTGGCCGCGCTGTGCCCGGCCTCTGGCGGGTCAACGGCCGTGGTTCTGGTTAGGGGCCTGGGTCTTCAGCGGCGGCCGAGGAGGTCTTCCCAGGTGGGAGCAGAGGCCGGGGTGTTCGGGAAGGGACGGGGCTGGGGCGGAGTGTTGGCGTGGCGAATCGATCCGATCGCTCGCCGGATGGCGGAAAGGGTGCTGGTCATGGAAAAACAAACAGATGGTCGGTATGGATTTCGCACCGGGTGGCATTCCTTCCCGCAAGGGGAAATCACACAGGAATGGCTGGCATGGACCTTGTTGCTGGCCCCAGGAAGCTCGGGGCGTGGCACGGTGCTGGTTCTGGCAATGGCGAGCATCGAACCCGCCGGCTTCTGCCAGATTTCAAAACCCTAGTCGAGCGTGTTCAGGCTTCGCTCGTTTGTGAAGCGAATCCGCACAGCTCTTCACTGACCTGCCAGAGCCGGCGCCGCTGGCTGCCATCAAGGGCCGCCGCCGCGATCTTGCAGGCCACGGGCCAGCCGCCCAGGTGGGCCAGGCCGCCGGGACCGTAGAGGGCTCCGCCGCAGGCCTCCGGCGCCACGGCCCCATGCAGCTGGGGCAGGGCCCCCATGGCGGCGCTTTGGAACAGGGGATCGAGCAGCCGGTAGGCCATCCCCTCAATCCAGGAGCCCTTGGCCGCGACCGAGCTGGGTTGCAGGTTGGTGCGGGCCAGGCCCGGGTGGGCGGCGATGGACAGGGTGGTGCTGCCTGAGGCCGCCAGCCGCTCCTGGAGCTCCAGGGCCATCATCACGTTGGCCAATTTGCTTTGGCCGTAGGCGGTCCAGGGGTCGTAGCGGCGCTGCCCCTGCAGGTCGTCAAAGGCGATGCGGCCGAAGTAATGGGCCCCCGAGCTCACGGTCACGATCCGGGCCCCCTCCTGCTGCTCGAGCAGGGGCAGCAGGGCGGCGGTGAGGGCGAAGTGGCCCAGGTGGTTGATAGCGAACTGGAGCTCGTAGCCATCGCGGGACAGGCGCCGAGGCGGCGCCATCACGCCGGCGTTGTTGATCAGCAGATCGAGGCGGCCAAACTCCCGTTGCACCTGGCTGGCTGCCGCCGCCACGCTGGCCAGGTCGGCCAGATCCAGGTCGATCAGCTCCAGGCCAGCCCGGGCAACGGGCAGCAACTGGCGGCGCGCTTCCTCCCCCCGGCTGCGTTGGCGGCAGGCCAGCAGCACGGTGGCGCCGCGCTGGGCCAGGGCCCGGGCCGTTTCCAGGCCCAGGCCACTGTTGGCTCCGGTAACCAGGGCGATTCGGCCGCTCTGGTCGGGGATGTCGGCTTCGCTCCAGACCATGGGGGCTGATTCGCTTCGCGGCGCAGGGGGTGGACTGGGTTGGAGGGTTTTAGGGGCGCTCGCCTGGCCTCAGCCTTCTGCGGCTCAATCTTCCGGGAACAGCAGGGATGCCAGTTCCTCAGGATCGACGTCGTAGACGCGGGCCAGGCTGGTTTCGATGGCGGCAGTGACTTCGCCGGGCAGGAAGCGCATGGCATTGAGGGCGTCCTCGGCGATTTCCTCGCTGAGCAGGGTTTCTTCGCCGTCGAGTTTCTCGTCGTTGATCACCGCCATCACCCAGCTCTGGTAGGCGTAAACCAGATCGGAAAATTCCAGATCCGGATCGTTGAAGTCCAGGGCCATCGGGCTTAGGGCGCATGCCCCTGCAGTTTGCCGTGGGCCGGGGAGGATGGCAGGTATGAGCGACACCCCCATCCCGGATCCCACTCCTGATCCCCACCGGGATCCCCATCCCGATCCGCACCAGGCCCAGGCCAGCCCAGGGATCGAGCCCCCCAGCGCCCTGGCCCTGCAGGCGACCCTGGTGGATTTCGCCCTGGCCGAGCTGGTGCGCCAGCAACGCCAGAGTTTTCAGCCCCTCTGGAGCCGCGAAAGCTGGGCCAAGCTCTTGATCTGGCTGGCCCTCAACTGCGGCTGCGGCACCGATCCCGCCAGCCTCGAGGCCTTCGCCGCCGCCATTGGCCCGAGCCAGACGGCCCGCATGCGCCGCCAGTTCTTTGAGCGCCAGCTGGAGGACCTCAACTTGATGGTGCTGGCCGATCCGGCCGAGCAGCAGGTGTTGGTCTTGCCCCTGGGTCCCACCATCGGCGCCGATGCGGCCCAGGACCTGGCCTTCGACCGGGTGGCTGCTGCCCTAGAGCGGGTCGGCCTCAGCGACCAGCTCGTGGCCGATCGCAGCCACTGGCAGAGTTTGGAGGCGGTGGTCGCCGTGCCCTGGAGCCAGCCATGCACCTGATCCATGCGTACCGCAACCCCGGCTACGACGCCCTCGCCGATGGGGTGATGGCCTTCTTCGATCGCCGCCCCGACCTGCACACTTCCGGCGTGGCCTTTGGCAGCCCCTACGACGGGGCCCCTGCTGGATCCGGGAGGACCGGCCGGGAACCCGACAAGGTGTCCACCGACATCAGCCTGGTGGCGATCGACCGCTCCGACCCGGAGGCCTTCGCCCTCGCCGATGTGATCCGCCGCGGCGTCACGGCCGCCCTGGAGCGTTACCTCCAGGAACTGCCCCTGCTGCGCCAGTGCTGCCCCGAGCGCAGCCTGTTCGTGCTGCCGATCTTCAACCTGCAGCGCTATGCCCCAGGCGAGGGCTTCAAGAGCTGGCACTGCGACTGGACCACCACTGAGGAGGCCACCGAACCGGTGCGGCGGGTGCTGGCCTGGATCCTCTATTGCAATGACCTGCCTGAGGGGGGCACCGAGTTCCATTGGCAGGACCACCACGAACCGGCCGAACGGGGCAAGTTGCTGCTTTTCCCGGCGGGCCTCTCCCATATCCACCGGGGCCGGGTCAGCCACCAACACAGCAAAACGATCGCCACCGGCTGGATCAACGCCGGCACCCTCCCCGACTACGTGGGCCGGCTGGCGGCGGGCTGAGGTTTCATT
>CAINZT010000080.1 GCA_903855705.1 uncultured Synechococcus sp. | reverse complement strand
TGAAGGGTTGCCCGTGCGGGTGGACCACGTGCTGGCCGCCAGCGGCATCCTGCTCAAGCGCGATCCGGGGGTGCCCCTGGTCTACGGCGGTTTTGGCATCGCCCTGCTGGGGGGCGTGCTGAGCCTGGTGGCGACGCGCCAGCTCTGGGCGATCAGCGATCCGGCCAACGGCCGCCTGCACCTAGGCGGGCTCTGCAACCGCAACCTCACCGCCTTCGCCCGGGAACTCCCCGTGCTGATCAGCGCCCTGCAACAGGCCGAGCAGGCGGCCTGATCCCCAGGCAACCCTGCTCCTGCCACGAGGAGCCTGCTGTCTTCAGGGTTGCCACCAGGCAATAGCAGACAAAAAGATGCTGGCGAGCACTCAAATCCTGACTGCAAAAGTTGGTCCAGGACATCCACCTCGCCGTTAAATCATTGAGGCCTTGAATGAGGCGAAGTCCCCAATCCCTCAACAGGGTTGGCGCTGACCGTGGCTCACCTTGATCACCGTATGCACATTGCCGCGGGGATTGAAATCAGCCTCCAGCTGCAGCCAGGTCGGCGCGCAAGCGGCCACCCAGTCATCCACGATGCGATTAGTGACCTCCTCGTGGGAGATGCTGCGATCGCGCCAGCTATTCACATAGAGCTTGAGCGCCTTGAGCTCCATCACCCGGGGGCCCGGCTGATAAATCAGGCGCAGGGTGGCAAAATCCGGATAGCCCGAAAAAGGGCAGAGGCAGGTGAACTCAGGGAAGGTAATTGCAATCTCATAGGGCCGCGCCGGCCGGGGATTGTCAAAGCAGATCAGCTCGGCCTCGGCGATGGCCCGCTGGCCGTAGGCGGGCGTCTGGGTGAGGGGCTGGCTCAGGGGCTCGGACGGGTTCAAGGCAGCAGGGGAAGGGAGGCTAGGGGCCAAAAGCAAGCGGCCACTGCAGTGGCGCCAACGCCCACGATAGGGACTGGGCCAGCGCCACCAGCGTTCCCAGGCCAGGCCCCTCAGCCGGGTTCTGCCAACCGACGGGCGGCCCCAGCCAAAGGAGATCGAAGCCATCCGGCACCGGCCCTGGCCTGATCCGGAGCGGCGCCGCCTCCTCTACGGCCTTGCCCTTGCCACTCCCCCTTGCCCTTGCCACTCCCCTTGCCACAGCCAAAACCAAGAGGGGTGGGGAAGCGCGGGGACCCGCCCAGGGTGAGGGTCCTTCCCCAGATCGCCAGCACGGGCGGCAGGCCCGTAGCTATAGCTACTTCAGGAGTCAGGCGACTGGCTCCTAATGGGCAGGCGCCAGGCCGATCCAGGTTCCAAGGCCCTCCCCTTCCCCTCTTGGCATTTTGCTGGGAGACTTTCTTTGATTGACCCCCGGATCCATGAAAAAAATCGAGGCCATCATCCGTCCCTTCAAACTGGAGGATGTCAAGCTGGCATTGGTCAACGCTGGCATCGTTGGCATGACCGTCAGTGAAGTTCGGGGTTTTGGTCGCCAGAAGGGCCAGGTCGAGCGCTATCGCGGCTCGGAATTCACCGTGGAGTTTCTACAGAAATTGAAACTTGAAGTCGTGGTCGATGACGACCGGGTCGACACCGTCGTCACTGCGATCCAGGATGCGGCCCGCACCGGCGAAATTGGCGACGGCAAGATCTTCATCAGCACCATCGATTCGGTGATCCGGATTCGCACCGGCGATCGGGACAGCGACGCGATCTAGTGGCCTTGGGCCTGATAGCAGGGGCCATCACCGGCCATCAATCAGGGGCTGGCGAGGGTCTGGGCCACGAGGGCGCTGATCAGGGCCCGATCGAGGCCCGTGGCTCGCTCCGCCCCATCTGGCGTAGGCCCGGCCCCTGGGCCCTGCCGATCGCCAGCGGCAGGGCTGGGGCCAGAACTGGGGCCAGAACTACTGCCATCACCGGTGCCATCGGCCCACAGCCCGCTGCCTAGCCAGAGCAAGTACTCGTGGTTGCCGGCGGGCCCGGTGATCGGCGAGGCCACCAGGCCAAGGGCTTGCCAGCCCAGGGCTGCCCCTGAGCGAATCACCCCCTCGATCGCGTCCACATGGGCGGCAGGATCGCGCACAACGCCACCCTTCCCCACCCGGGAACGGCCCACCTCGAACTGGGGCTTGACCAGCAGCAGGGCCTCGCGGCGGCCCGGGGCTAGCAGGGCGCCCAGGGCCGGCAACACCAACCCCAGGGAAATAAACGACAAATCGGCCACGGCCAGGTCAGGCCAGGGGTCATCGGGGCCGTAGAGCTCGTCCGCCCTGAGGTGGCGCAGGTTGGTGCGCTCGCGCAGCACCAGGCGGGAATCGGTGCGCAGGCTCCAGGCGGTCTGGCCATAGCCCACG
>CAINZT010000079.1 GCA_903855705.1 uncultured Synechococcus sp. | reverse complement strand
GCGCCATTCGCCCCATGGTCTTCACCCATGGAGCGTCCCGCCGCCATGGCCGTGGCCATGGCGGCCTGGGCCAGCCCCCGGGCCTGGGCCTTGAGGTGGGCCAGGAACTGCAGGCTCGCCTCCGGGAAGCGGCCGTCTTCGGCCAGGGGCAGGGGGCCGGCCTCCTCCAGACCCGACTCCCCTTCCATCGCGGGGGTGATCACCACCAGGGCGGGATCGAGGGGGGCGTCGTAGCGCCACCAGCGGCCCGGATCACTGATCGCCACCGGGGTGGGATGGGCCACGGCTGGGGCGCCAGTGTCAACGCCCTGGCTGGCCCGCAGGGCCTGGGCCCGTTGCTGCAGGAGCTCGCGCCGTTGCAGGGCCAGGTCGGCTAGCAGCTGGCTGCGGGTGCGGCCGCGCAGCTGGAACAACACAAACGGGTCTTCGCTGAAGCGATCGCCCATCAGGTAGTAAACGGCGCTGGCGTGCTTGCAGGGGTTGGCCTTATCGGGGCAGCTGCATTCGCTACGCACCTCCTGCAACTTGAAGGGGAATAGGCGCCGGCCACTGGCGGCAAAGGCCCGTTCGATGTCCTGGGGCATGATCCCAGCCAGCAGCTGGGCCGACCAGCGGGCCTTCTGGCCCAGGGCTTCGAGCACGTAGCCCCAGTCCTCGTCACTGAGCACATCGAGCCAGAGTTTCACCTTGTAGGGCTCGCTCTCGCTGCCCTGGACCCGGGCATGGACCCGGCGACCCTCAAAGCGGATCGAGAGCACGTTGCCCTCACGGGCGTAGGTCCAGGCCCGCTCCAGCCGTTTTTTGTAGCGGTAGGAGTTGATCAGCTCCATCCACTGCTCCACCCACCAGGGCTGCTGGCCCAGGCCCTGGTCGCCGAGGGAGGTGGTGATCGTCATCTCAGCCGTTGAAGCGGCCTTGAAAGTAGGCCGCTGCCGAACGGATGTAGTTGCGGATGTCGTCCAGCATCCAGGGATTGTTAGCGATCTGGCTGGAGGGCGGATCGGTCACGAAGCTGGGGCAGCCCTTCGACACATCCAAGTTGAAGTCGGCGAAGTGGTGGAAGGTGGAGTGGGCCAGCACGGCGCCGGCTCCGGGCTGGTCTTCAATCACGGCCGAAATCTGGCTGGCGCCCGATTGCACGGAATTACCCTGCAGTAACACGCTTTGGTCGGGATTGTTGGGGATCAGCACCCCTTCGTGGGGGTGGGCTGGAATCACCAAGGCGCCGGGGATCAGGCTGGCGAAGGCCAGGATCGGGTGCTCCATCATCTTGCTAACCAGCTGAACACCTCCGTTCTGGCCGGTGACCACGCAGGGCCATTGGATGCCGGGGCAATCGGGGTTGACGTATTCGGGCCGCTCCGGATCCGGGTTGGTATCAAGGCTGTGGAACTGGTTGGTTTGGCCGAGGGATTGCAGGGAGGCGCTGCAGTTGCGCACGCTGGCGCCCAGGTCGGCGTGGTCGCGGGCGTACACAATCGAGGTGCCTTTGCTGCGGGCGGCCTCTAAGGCCTGGTAGAAACTGGCGCCCGGCGTTTCACCGACATCGGCGCCAATGAGCCAAACCTGCGAATAATGACCGGCACTCAGATTCTGATGGAGCGCTTCAATGTCTGCGCCATCGGTTGGGTAGGCCTGGCCGATACAGCTAGCAGCCGGATCCTTCTGGCGAAGGCCGATCTCGATATTTTCTCTGAGGATACTGAAGCGATCACTTCCCCAGTCATCGTCACTCTGCGGAATGGTGATCTGCAGAAGGGCGTTGGCCATGGTGGTGGTGGGGCGGCGGGGAGTTCCCCCTGAGGTTAGTCGCCCCACCGGGCCTCGGCTGCTGCCGCTGCGGCTCGTCCAACCGGGCTCCGCCAGCCAGGTGCTGGTCTCGCCAAGGGCTCCGAGCCAACGCCCCCGCCCCCTCTGGGGCTTGCAGGCTCAGTCCTCTAGGGCGACCAGCTCGCGCAGCTTGCCCATCTCCAGGCCGCCGAGCCAGTCTTCACCGGAGCCGATGATGTCTTCGGCGAGGCGCGATTTTTCGCGGATCATGCGGTCGATCCGTTCTTCCACCGAGCCGCTGGTGATGAACTTGTGCACCAGCACCCGGTTGGTCTGGCCGATGCGGTAGGCCCGGTCCGTGGCCTGGTTTTCCACGGCCGGATTCCACCAGCGGTCGATGTGGAACACATGGCTGGCCCGGGTGAGGTTGAGGCCCACGCCACCGGCCTTGAGGGAAAGCAGGAACAGCTGGGGGCCGCGGGGATCCTCCTGGAAGCGATCCACCATCGCCTGGCGTTCGTTCTTGCTGGTGTTGCCGTAGAGGAAGGGCACCTCCTGGCGCCAGCGGCGTTCCAGGTGGGCCTTGAGCAGGTGACCCCATTCGGCGAACTGGGTGAACAGCAGGGCCCGATCGCCAGCCTCAATCACCTCTTCGAGGATTTCCTCAAGCCGCTGCACCTTGGCGCTGCGGGCGGCAAAGGTCCCATCCACGGTTTGCTCCTTCAGGGCTAGGGCCGGGTGGTTGCAGATTTGTTTGAGTTTGGTGAGCAGGGCCAGCACCTGGCCGTGTTTTTGGCCCAGGGGCGAGCGGGCGATCGCATCGAGGCTCTCCTCGACGGTTTTGTTGTAGAGCTGCTTCTGCTCGGGGCTCAGGCCCACCCATTCACTCAGTTCCACCTTCTCGGGCAGGTCGGAGATGATCGATTTGTCGGTTTTGAGCCGGCGCAGGATGAAGGGGCCGACCCGGCCCTTGAGGTCCCGCAGCGACGACATATCGCCATAGCGCTCGATCGGCAGGCGGTAGCGCTGGCGGAAGAAGGCCTCATCGCCGAGCACCTTGGGGTTGAGGAAGTCCATCAGGGCCCAGAGCTCGCTCACCCGGTTCTCCACCGGCGTGCCGGTGAGGGCGATCCGAAAACGACCTTGTTTGCCGGGCCGGCCCAGGTCGCGGGTGGCCTGGCTCTGCTTGGCGCTGGGGTTCTTGATCGCCTGGGCCTCATCGATCACCACCCCCTGCCAATCGATGCACTCGAGCAGTTCGCTGTCCCGTTGGAGAAGCCCGTAGCTGGTCAGCACCAGGTCGATGCCAGCCAGGGCTTTTTTGAGGGCCGCTTCGTTGGCGGGCCGGCGCGGGCCGTAGTGCTCGCGCACCTGCAATTCGGGTGTGAAGCCGGCCGCTTCCCGTTTCCAGTTGGTGAGCACCGAGGTGGGCGCCACCAGCAGCACCGGGCGTTTGAGTTCTCCTTCGGCCTTGAGGTGTTGCAGGAAGGCCAGTAGCTGGATCGTTTTGCCCAGGCCCATGTCGTCGGCCAGGCAGGCCCCCTGGTCGAAGCGATGCAGGAAAGCCAGCCAGCCCAGGCCCCGTTCCTGGTAGGGCCGCAGCTGGCCGGCAAAGCCCTCCGGGGCTGGCAGGGGGTCAGGGGCCTTTTGTTGGTGGTATTGCTCCAGCACGGCCTGCAGCCGCGGGCCGGGGTTGAACTGGTGCACCGGCAAGCGGTGCAGGGTTTCGCCTTCGTTGCCCGTGATACGCAGGGCTTCATCGAGGTTGAAGCCGGGATCGAGCTCGCAGAACTTGCCGGCGTTCTTGAGATCGCCGGGTCGCAGCTCAATCCAGGCTCCCTTGTGCTGCACCAGGGGGCTGCGCTTGGCCGAGAGGCGCTCGAGATCGCGCAGGTTGAGGGTGACGCCGCCGATCATCAGCTCCCAGCGCCAGCTGAGGCTTTCACCCAGGGTGAAGCCCCGCGATGTGGTGGGCAGTTCCGCCTCGATTGCCAGGCCGAGGCGGCTGGCCAGGCCACCGCTAAGGCTGGCCGGCAACACCACGCCCACGCCCACATCGCGGAGGCGGGCGGCGGCGGTGCGTACCAGCACGAAGGCTTCGGCTGGGGTCAGCTGCATGGTTTCCGGGGCGGCGGCATCTAGGCCCCGCTCGATCGGTTCAAATACCTGCAAGGCCCGGCCCAGGCCCTCCAGCAACAGGGCGCCGGGGTTGTCCAGGGTCACTTCCCCGAGGGCCAGCTGGTTGTCGCCTGCCGCCCAGACCGTGGCGGCGGAGAGTTTCAAGCTGGGGTCAGCTTCGGCCTGGAGGCTGAAGCGCAGCTCCCACAACTCCTCCCCCTCTGGCGGGGTGAAGAGTTCCAGGCAGGCGTGGGCGGGCTCCACCCGGCCGGCCACCGCTTCGCGCCAGTGGTGGGTTGCGGTTTCCAGCCGTTCGGCGTCCTCGCCATCGAGCTCCAGCCGGCCATCGCCCGGGCCAAGCGCCCTTTGCCAGGCGCCCAGCAGGGGATCGAGGCCGGGGCAGGTGGGGCTGAAGCCCGCCCGCAGCTGGCCATCGAGCAGGGCCTCCAGCAGCCGGGCCACCAACAGCCGCTGGGAGCCGGGGCGGCGGCAACTGAGGCTGGTGCTCCGCTCGCCCGCATCGATCACCTGGGGCAGGCGCGAGGCCAGGTCTTCGAGGCGGCGGCGGTCGTCTTCGCGGTTGAGCAGGGGTTGCCAGCGGCCCCGGCCCTGGCGGGCCTCCGGCAGCCAGCGGCCCCGGGCCAGCAGGCTCAGGCTCCAGCGCTCCAGGTGACTCCACCAGCGCAGTTCATCGGCCAGGTCGCCCTGGACCCCGGCCAGGGGCAGTTGGTTCAGCCACTGGGCGGCGGCGGCGGGCTTCAGCAGCCAGCCCTCCACCCGCCAGGGCCACCACTCCACCTGTTTGGGCAGGGGTTCACCGGCCTGGAGCGGCAGGCCGCTCCAGATCGCACTGTCGGCGTCGGCGCTTTTGCGGCCGCGGCTGGCCTGGCGGCGGCTGGGCAGGGTGAGGGTGGCCTCGGCGGGCCGGGAATCCTCCGACCACAAGTCCAGTTCCTCCAGCCAGGCGCCCAGGTCGTCCTGGTTGAGGCTGAGGGGGTGGTCGGGCACCCCGTCGACCGTGGGGGTCACCGGCGTGGCCACGCGCCAGGTATCTGCCCAGAGCAGCAGACCCGCCGCAATCCGGCCGTTGGTGGCCGCGGGCCCCGCCTTGGTGGCGGGCAGCCAGGTGGCATGCAGCAGGCTCATGGCCTTGGGGCGCTCAGCAGGCGTTGAACCCCGTGCAGCATCAGGGCGGCGCCGATCAACGGCAGCCAGGCACGGAGTAAGCCCATCATCACCGTTGGCGCCACGGCCACCAGGGCGCCCGGGAGCGGTTGGTCGGCCGGCCAGGCCACCACCGGCGGCAAACCGAGGCTATGGATGCCGCAAACGGCGCCTACCAAGCCGGCCTGCAGGTGGCTGTCGCCGGGGTCCACCCGCTGCAGATGGAAGGCCAGCAGGCCATAGAAAAAGCCACATCCCCCCGCGCGCAGGGCCGGCTCCAATCCCAGCGGCAGGCCCAGGGCCAGGGCACAGACTCCCGCCCCCAGGGCCCAGGCAATCGAGCGCAGTCGCAGGGCAGCGCGGGAGTCGGCGTCCGCGAAGGGGGTCGCAGGGGCCGGGTTGGGCGGCACGCTCAAGGGTGGGGCAGGGCGCGGAGCCCTTCGGGCCTGTGCTGGGCGATCATGCCTGCTCCAGGGCTGTTACGCCGCGTCGGACCATGGCTGCTGCTTCCAATCCCTCTGCCGTCCCTACGCCCGCCGCCAGCCCAGCTGCGACCCCTAGCGGGAGCCAGGCCGGACCCGAGGCGGTGGCTGGCCTGCCTGCGCCTCCCCGCAGTGGCGCCGAGATCCGATCAGCCTTTCTCAGCTTTTATGAGCAGCGGGGCCACCGCCCCATGGCCAGCGCCTCCCTGGTGCCGGACGACCCGACGGTGTTGCTGACCATCGCCGGCATGTTGCCGTTTAAGCCCGTCTTTCTCGGCCAGCAGGAGCGGCCAGCGCCGCGGGCCACCAGTAGCCAGAAGTGCATCCGCACCAACGACATTGAAAACGTGGGTCGCACGGCGCGCCACCACACGTTCTTCGAGATGCTCGGCAATTTCTCCTTTGGCGATTATTTCAAGGAGCAGGCGATTGCCTGGGCCTGGGAGCTGAGCACGGGCGTATTTGGCCTCGATCCCAAGAATTTAGTGGTGAGTGTCTTCCGCGAAGACGAGGAGGCCGAAGCGATCTGGCGCGATGCTGTAGGGGTGAACCCCAAACGGATCATCCGCATGGATGAGGCCGATAACTTCTGGGCCTCGGGCCCCACCGGCCCCTGCGGTCCCTGTTCGGAGATTTACTATGACTTCAAG
>CAINZT010000078.1 GCA_903855705.1 uncultured Synechococcus sp. | reverse complement strand
TGGCGGCCGTGATCTGCTGGCGGTTCAAAACGCCTTCAGCAACCTTGCGCCGGCTTGCCTGGATCTCCTGTTCATGGCGGCGAATCGTATTCAAGAGCTCGAGTTGCCGTTCATTCTGAAGATCGAGTTCAAGCTGGGCCATGGCCCCCTGCTTGACCAGGGCACGCATGCGTTTGCTGATGCTGTCATTGATGCGATATTTCTGGCGCATGGTGCGCAGGTCACCGAACTGTTGTTTAAGGCTGATCAGGCTGCGCTGACGCTCCTGTTCAGCAAGTTTCACGCGCAGGGCCGTCTCCCCAGTTTCTACCGCCCATTCCCGCCGTTCCGTAGTTCTTGCCAAGACAGGGCCAGGCAGTCCCAACTCCCGAGCCAGGAGCCGGGCCTCCTTTTGCCAAAGTTGTTGCATCGCCTGCAGATCCTGGCGTTGCTGCTGCAGAACATGGTCATCGAGGGCCAGAAGCAATTGCCCCGGCTCGACCAACTGTCCCTCTTTAACAAACACCTGTTGCACCCGCCCGCCGAGGGCGGAGTTGATGGTACGAACGCCCCCGATTGGACGCAACTTGCCATTGGCATTGATGGATGTGTCAATGAGGGCCAAGGAGCCATAGACCACCCCAAAGCCCGTGAGGCCAATCAAACTCCAGACAATCGCCCGACTCCAGCCCCGGGTGCTGCGGGGCAAGGTGGTGCGGCGCTGGCGAAAGCCGCGGGGCCGATGGCTTGTTTGGGGCGATTGGGCCGGCGGAGGGGCGAGCAGCGCCGGACTGGGCCCATGACCATTCCCACCCGTTCCAGTTCCAGCATTCATGGCGCCACTCCAGGGTCGAGCGCCACGGGAATCGGGGGTGCGGGTGTGCTGCCAGCCTCGGATCCACTGGAGCGCCCCTGCTGACGAAACAGGACGTAGTAGGGACCACGGGCCTGCATCAACTCGGCGTGGCTTCCCACCTCCAGGATCGCCCCATTGCCCATGCAGACAATCATATCGGCATTCACAATCGAGGAGAGCCGATGGGTAATAAACAGAACGGTGGAGCCCCTCAGGGATTGCATCAGATTTTCACTGACCACCCGCTCCGTTTGATAATCCAGGGCTGAGGTGGCCTCATCCATGATTAGCAGGCGGGGCTTTTGCAGGATTGTGCGGGCGATGGCAATCCGCTGGCGCTGCCCACCGGATAGGCTGCTGCCCCGTTCACCCACCTGGGTGGAATAGCCAGCGGGTAGGCCCATGATGAATTCATGGGCAGCGGCAATCGTCGCCGCTTGAATAATCTCTTCGCTGGTGGCCTCCGGATTGGTGAGGGTAATATTGTCCTCCACTGATCCATCAAAAAGCACCGTGTCTTGGGGCACAATGCCAATCTGGCGGCGCAGGGAGTAGAGCTCAACCTTATTGATATCGATGCCATCAATCAAAACCAAGCCCTGCTCAGCTGTGTAAAGCCGGGCCAGGAGCTTGGTAATCGTGCTCTTGCCGGAGCCGCTGGTGCCCACAATCGCCACAAAGGTTCCTCGGGGGATCTCCAGGTTGATGCCAGTGAGCAACAGGGGCGAGGAAGGCTTATAGCGAAAGGAGATGTTCTGAAAGGAAATGTCACCCTTGATCGCCGGCATGATCAGGCGATTAGCATTGTCTTCCGGGGCCTCTTGGGGATGGTCAATGACATCACTAAGACGCTCCAGGGATAGGGCCGTTTCCTGAACGGATTGCCAAATCGAGGTCATGCGCAGCAGGGGACCGGTGACATAGCCTGCAATAATGCGAAAAGCGATCAATTCCCCCAGGCTCAAGGACCCCTGCAGAACCAAGGCCGCGCCGGCCCAGATCACCACGAGGCCAGAGAGTTTATTGAGAAAGGCGCTAAAGGTGTTGGCCGTAGTGCTCAACAGGGTGTTATCAAATCCCTCAGCCACATAATCGGTATAGAGATCCTGCCATTTCCAGCGGCTACGTAGTTCGATATTTTGGGCCTTCACAGTCATCATGCTGCTGAGCACCTCCACCAGATGACTTTGGGTGCGGGCATTTGCCACGGCCCGGCTTTGTAATTGGTTGCGCACCATGGGGGACACGGTGAGGGTGAGCACCACCAAGACGGGGATTACCGAAAGGGTGAGCAGGGTTAATTGCCAGCTATAGATCAGCATCACAGCTACATAGAGAAGCGCAAACACGGCATCAAGGATTGTGGTTAGGGCGGTGCCTGTTAAAAAGCCACGCACCTTTTCCAATTCATTGATGCGATTACTCACTTCACCCACCGGGCGCCGGTCAAAATAGCTGAGGGGCAAGCGGAGCAAGTGATCGATGATCTTCGTGCCCAGGGCTAGGTCGATCCGGTTAGTCGTGTCGATGAACAAGAAGGTGCGCAGGCAGAGCAGTAGCCCCTCAAAGACAGCGAATACAACAAGCAGCAGGCCCAAAACACTGAGGGCGCTGGGGCTGTTATTGATGATCACCTTATCGATCACCTGCTGGATTAACAGGGGGTTGACCAGGCCAAAGAGTTGCACAAAGAAACTAGCCAGTAACACTTCAAGTAGCACAGTTCGGTGTTGCTTTAAAGCTGGCAGGAACCACTGGAAGCCAAATTTGCGCTGGGGCGTGAATTGGTTGACGCCCAGGGTCAGCACCTCACCAGCTTCGCCCCACTGCTCGATGAAGTCAGCCAAACTCAAGGATTGGTTGGCAGCAGCAGGGATACCCAGCACCAGCTCCTTCTGATTGAGGCGATAGATGATCGCCAGGCCATTGCCCCAGCGCAGCATTAGGGGGCAGGGCAAGCGCACTAGGGCATCGGCCTTGATTTCCAACAGTTGGGTCTGGAGGCCAATCGATTCGGCCACGGCACCCGCCAATGCCAGGGAGGCTTCGCCATGGCGAGCCACCTGATCGCTGAACACCCGCCGCAGTAACTCACGCCGAAACGGCAGGTCGAGCTGATCGCTGAGCATGCGAAAGGCGGCGATCGGTGATTCCAACGGACCTACCCCCCGATGCCAGGGGAAGTCCTCCGGTTGGCGTTGCTCGGCGTCGCCGTCGTCCGGGAGAGTGTCGTGGCCTAGGGGTTCGGCCCCCTGAATGGCCAAGGCGCCCGATTCAGCCTGCTGTTGAAGGTGCCAACGGTGCAACAGTTGCTGCTGCCAACCATGGCCATTTGGGGACGGCTCATCAGCACTCTCCTGCTCCCCGGGTTCCAATAGAGAGGCCAAGGCCTGCTGGTCCAGACTCAAGACCCGCAGGGGGTGCTGAGGTTCGGCTGGCAGGCTGGCGGGAAGGCAGCTGCCCAGGGGGAGGGGCCCGGCAGCCACCAGGTTCACCTCACTGGACTCCCATACCGTGCTCGCCAGCCTAGAGCCTTCGATCCAGCGGGCCCTGCAGCGGGGCGCCAAGCTGAGGGCGGCCTCGAGGACTTCCCGGGGACGGGCGCGGGGATAATCGGCCAGGTGGGAATCAAGAACAGCAAACAATTCGGCCGGATGGATTGACGCCTGAAGGCGATCAGCAAGGGCCGGACAAGTTTCTATCGCGGCCCGCATGGCAGCAAGGGGGATGGCAATCACGACCAGTTCCGTGGAGGCAATCAGGGTTTCCCAATTGCGGCCACAGCTGAGTACAGTCCAGCCCATCAAGGCACCGGATTCGAGCCGCTCCAAGGTGGTCACCCCCCTAGGCAGGCGCGGGGACATCACCACCGAACGGGCTTGTCCCTGGAGCAGGAACAACACCTGCTGGAGGCCCTGATCCAACCGACAAATCGGTTGGCCCAGGTTGTAACGCCAGAGCTCACCCTGGTCTGCCAGCCCATCCAGTTGGCTTGGCGAGAGCTCTGCCAGCAAGGGAAAACAGCGCAGCAGGTCGCCGATCTGGTTGGTGTCTGGGCTTGGATTGGGGATCACAACCATCGCTCAGGCAACCTGTAGCAGCTCGGGGATGGCGGCTGGGAGTTTGGAATCGAGGGTGGCCTGGAGATCCTGTTGAAACAATTCCTGCAGCAAGAGTTGGCGCGTGGCCTCATTGAGGCTCGCCGGCTGGCGGTGTTCAAGGCGCAGAATCAAAAAACACTGATCCAGTTGAATCGGCGGATGCAGATCACCCACGGTGAGGCGTTGGAGCACGGCCTGGATACGGGGATGGGGCTGGGAGATCGGCATGGGCCCCAACAGCCCATGGGTGAGGCGTTCATCTCCGATCGAAAATTGATGGGCCAATTGGCCGAAGTCGGCGCCATCATCAATCAGCCTTAAATACAACTCTTCAGCCGTTCCCTGACTCCAGACCCGGATCATGGCAAACACCACCTGCTCCAGCGCCGCTCGCCTTTCTAATAGGTAGGTTTCAACGCGCTCGCCATACTGGACCTCCAGCCATTTTTGCAACCTAATCTGATCCCAGCGTTGACGCATCGGGATCTGTAATTCGGGCGCTAGGGCTTCCAACCAACCCGGAGGCAGTTGCTGGGGGCGGGGCTCTCCTAAGCCCTCCCAGAGTTTACTTATAACCAGGGCCTGCTCTTCGGCGTTGAACTGCACGGAATCGAGCAACCGTTTCATCAAAAGATCCCGGGCGAGATTGCGCAGGATGCCGTTCTGATGGAGTAAGACGGCCAGGGGCTGGCTTTCCAGCTCCACCAAAGCCGCCTGGAGATCAGCTTCAAGGTCGGAGGAGGGCAACATTAAAAGGGTTCAAGCGAAGGCGAAATTGCTCTTTTTGAGATCAGAGGCATTAGTCATATTGACGGTGCCCAGGCTGACTGAACCCTGCTTCCAATCGCCATCGGCATCAAACATCAACTGATGGGTATCGGTGGCATAGGCCATTGAAGGGGCGCCAATTCCAAGGGATTTAATCTCCGAAAGCGTGTCAACGACCACGCCAAGCTTCGTACTCGTCCCGCCATCTAGAGCATGCAAGCTACCAGCGACAACGTCAAACAAGGCCGTGGCACTACTCTGCCAAAGGCTTTCATTAATCGAAGCTAAAGAAGCGCTCAGCTCAAGGGTGTCGCCACCAACACCGGCAACAAAATCAGAGGTTGTATCAATTTGACCAAGCAATTGACCGCCCACAACAAAGTTACCACTTGACCAGAGATCATCCTTCTGCGATGCCGTTAAGCCGTTCCAGAAATGGTCATCGGCAAGGGCACTGGCAAACTGCGTGCTGCTGGCAGCGTCATAGCAAGCTCCCGCATTCGACTGCGCAACCGTATCTTGACCTGTACCACAGCCAATCAGATCTTGACCAAAACCACCATCAAGACGATTGCCATCGCCTGCCGTTAAAGCCAAGCGATCATTACCAAAGCCTCCAGCAAAGGTATTACCAACGGCCAACTGATCAACCTGGATCACATCATTGCCTTGACCACCATCGAGATTCGAATCTTTAGAACGCGCAAGGTCAATTACATCGTTTCCGAGTGAAGCATCGAGGCTACTTTGATTGCTCGTGCCGAGGATTGCATCAGAGCCCAATCCCATATTCACAACACTATTGCGGATGCCATCAAAGCCTCCCGCGATCAAAGGATTACGGGCCGAAGCATCAAGGAATGTAGTGCTGGCTATAGAGCCATCACCATTGACATCAAGACCAACATCTTTCTCATTCAATATTGCTCCATACACTGTATCATTTCCTAAGCCTGTATTGATCGTTGATCGATCAATACCAGCCGCATCTCGTAGGCCGGGCGTGCCAGAGCTAAAGCCGAAGTCGGCGTAGCCTCCGACGCCTGAAATAGTATCATTACCACCATTTGTATTGATATCACTGGCCAATAGTCCAATTCCCTGTAGGCTTTTAAGATTGACATCAGCTGGCTTTAATGCCGTTTGACTGGCATCTAGAAGGGCTAATCCCAGACCGCTAACCGCCGTATTCAGGGTGGGGGCCCCAAAGATCGAGCTGTGGTCGATGCCGATGGCATTACCACTGAGATCGAGTTGTTGCAGGGGTCCCGTGGGTGTGCCCTTGAGGGTTAGTCGAGCGGTGGCATCACCGCTAATCGTGGCCTGACCGGTGCCATCGCCACCAGGCACGGCCTTAATGGTGTAGCCCTCTAACCCTTTGGCATCAGCAGAGGCCGTGGCTTTGGTGCCAATCGGCCAACTGGAAAAATTGAGGGTGGCATCGGCCGCCACGTTGGCATTGGGCTGGCCGTAGAACACCGGCGTCAGGATGGCGCCATTCCCCTCCAGGCCGCGCACCAAGGCATTGGCATTGAGGGTGGTGAGCGGCGGCGGGTCACTGGCCAGGGGTGCTAGGGCTGAATCGGTGCCGGCGCTGGCGCTCGCTGTGAAGGGATTGGCACTGATGCCCAGCACGGGATTAGCACCAGTGCCAATCTCGAGCTTGCCGTTGAAGCGGGCCAGGTAGCCCACATTGGCCAGGCCCACATTGATAACCTGGGCATCGGCATTGGTGTCGCCAAGGCCGCTGGCAAAAGCATTGGCAACCGCGTTGCCCTGAATCAGGCCGCCGCCGGAATAGATCGAAAGATTGGGACTATTGAAATAGGCACTATTTTCGGGCGTGGCGTAATAGCGGCTGGCTCCTACTCCCAAACCGAAGGCCTGGGCTAGTGCTGAGGTGGGATCAGCGCCCAGAACCGTGCGTCCAGTGGCGCTGGCGGACGGGGAGGTGGTGAGATTGAGAGTGCTGCCGGCCCAGAACTCACTGTCCGGCGCAAAGCGCAGGGCCAGGGTGCGGGAGAGGGCAATAACAGGAGGTAGCGCCATGGGGGACAACCAAACAGGAGCGCAGGAGAAGCCATTCCCAGGGACCTAGGAGCAACCAAGGACAGCAGGGTCGAACCCGCCGAAATCCGCTGAGGAAAAAGAAAAAAAGAGGGGACAGGGTGGTGATCACCCTGTCCCAGAAGCTAGGGGTGGGTGAATCCCACCCCCGGCCCAGGATCAGGCCGTCACGCTGGAGGCGCTGACGACGCTGTTGGAGATGGCCGAGGCGTTGATGACGCCGCTGCCGAGGATGTGGACGTCGTATCCCGAGAGACCCACCACAGAATTGGTGGAGCTGGCGGTGGCATTACCGGTGACCGAGGTGGCCGTCACCGTGTTGCTGAGCTGGGCGATGGCATCAAGGTTGCCACTGAGGGTGAGGCTGTTGCCAAGCCCGTGGAGGCCAAAGATGCTGGCATCACTGCTTGCCGTTGAATCGTTATTGACCGAGGAGCTGGTGGTGGTGAAGCGACCAACGGCCGAGCCCGTGATCTGATTGGTACCAACCAGACCAGCGGTGAGATCAACATTGGAGATGCCGGCCACATCCGCATGGCTCGTTGCCCAAGCCGGCCCGGTGACGGTGCTGGAGAGCACATCGCCGCCACTGGCAGCCTGGCCATAAATGCTGCCTCCAAGGGGGCCTGCCTTGATCGAGCTGGCTAGGCCGGTAGTGCCAGCAGATCCGTCGATACCATCGGCGTTAAAAACGCCATGGGCCGTGGTCAAACCGGTGGTGTTGGTGGCAGTCACCTTCAAGGATTGATCAAGGGCTCCACTGGTGGGATTGAGGGTCCCGATCACGCCTGTTCCTTGAACACTCCCGCTCTTGCCGATGGCGATATTGGCACCAGCTTCCGAGGGTCCAAGCACAATGCCGCGACTGACAATTTCCCCAACGGCGCCTACAGCCCCTGTGACGCCAGAAGCCACGGCTCCACCATTTTGGGTATTGCCGCTGACCCGGGCACTGCCGATCACATTGCCTGTATCGCCAATGCCAATCTTCTGAGTGGCCTGAAGAATGCCAGCAGCATCAAGGGCGAGCGTACTACTGGAGTTGCCCGTCACTGTTTGGCTGTTGCTGCTGCCAGTCAACAGAGACGAACCCTGAACGGATCCTGTCTGGCCAATCGCAATGGGAGTGGTGAGGATGCCCCGACCATAGTCCTGAGACAGAGCTGTTGCTGGACCCGTTGTAGTGGAAGCGATGCTGGCAAGATCGCCATTACCAGTAGCATTGATGTTGCCACCGAGGCCAATGCTTATTGGGCTAGACTTAATACCAATCACTTCAGCATCACCCCCACCCGCGGTGGCGCTGGCAGGGCCAGTGACGGCGGAAGCTGTGGCACCTAGCCCTACGGCACCACTGGCGGTCAAGGTTCCAAGACCACCCAGGCTGTTGAGGTCGTACTGGCCAACGGAGAGAGATCCTTGATTAATCCCCACGACCGAAGACGCTGTACCCGCATCAGCAACAGTGCCAGGGGTTGCACTCACACTGGATGCAGTGGCATTTCCCAATAGGGTAGCCGTGGCGCCCAATCCACTGAGATTGGTGCCCGCAAGAATATCGGTGTTAGAGATCCCAAGCACATGGTCGCCATGGGCAACCGTCGCATAGGGATCAGCACCTGTGCTGACAGTGGCAGCAGTGGCGCTTTGGGTGCTTGCTGCACTTGATGTGATGGTGGCATTATTGCCAACGGCTAGTTTGTCGACGGCGATACCAACGACGTAGCCATTATTTACCTGGGCGAGCACATCACTTGTCGTTGGCGATGTGGTGGAGGAAGCGGCAGCGGTGTTTGTGGCCGCCGCTGCAGCTGTTACAACTCCATTGTTGCCGATAGCAACCGTTGAGCCAGTGGTACTTGTCGGATCAGGATTATAGGGTCCGCGCAGGATGCGCTCATCGGCAATACCAGCCACCGTGTCCAGACCAATGATCGCTGCGGCGCGACCATTAACAGCCTTAGACGTAGCTACTGTAGCCGCAGTACCAGCTGCATTTAAGCTGCCATCACGGCCAATGGCAATATCAAGCTTATTAGAAGGAAGCGGAGCACTACCGTTCCCGGTTCCAACCAATGGGTTAAGACTATCACTGGAAATGCCAGCGACGATGTGAGCCTTGCTAGCTGAAAGGGCATCGCCTGAGACGGTTTCTGAGTTGGAGGTGATTCCAATCGGGGCGGCTGAGGACCCGGCAACGGCATTAATCGAGGCCGAATCTCCAAAGGAGATTTTAACTGGAGCGCCTAGGGGCGCTGAACCAGTGTTGTAGATCCCCACCACGCGGGTATCGGGAGCACCGGCGTAGGCACCGGCATTACCAGGGGCAACACCACCAGGCAGCCCAACGGTCTTCGCGTTGGAATTGATGGTGGCATTCACCGTAGAGCTGAGGCTCTTGCCCAACCCAGCAGCAATATCAATGTTGTAAAGGCCAGTTTTAGCGCCTACATCTGCTGCTGAGAAAGCACTACCACCGGTAGAGGTGGCAGCGGCGGAAGCAAGATTGCTAACGACGACACCAATGGTGCCATCTTTACCAATCGTGATGTCACCCGGAGTGTAGCCGTAGTCTTGAATGCCTCCAGTGGGACCTGAATTAATGGCCGTGGCACTGGCATTACCACTGGTAGTGGTAGCGGATGAGCCAACTACAGAGGCTTCAGTGACATTAATGGCGGAATTCTCTCCCGCCGCGATGGTGGAATTGAGGATGCCAGCCTGGGCCAGAGTTTGGGCGAGGGCACTGGCATTGCCAGTGACAACAAGATCTGTAGCGAGGGTGCTACTTGGCGTGGCCAGGGTGCCGGCATCGGCATTCAAGGTCAGCCCGTTGCCGACATTAATCGGAGAGTCTTCGATCCCGACGGTGCGGGTAATGTTTGTGGCAGTCATGTGATTTCAGGTGTGAGGTGGGAAAAGTGCTACTCCCATGCCGGCCTCGAATCTGCACGGGCCTGCTTCAGTAACCGTAAACACGAATCCCAGGCCAAACCACGAAACCTGAGCCCAAACCGCTGCAGATGCGAAACAATAGCTATAATTACAGCGGATCTGCTTGTTACGTTACAAACCAGTTTTTAGGTCAGCACTTTTGTTTGGCAAAAGAAATTGACACAATATTTTCCATCAAGCCAGTCAATAATCTTGCCAAGCGATAGGCTTAGTGGCAATCACGGCAAAAAACGGATCACCCTGGCCGCCCAGCCAGCCAAGCGGCCCTGCTGAACGGGTGGACTCGGCGACGAGTTCCGGCTGGGGCCAGCCCTGGGCCATCAGCACCCGGGCCACGACCCTCAAGTGATCCTGATCACTGCCCTCCAGCCAGATCTTGGGTGCCTTTTGAGCAAACATACGATTCGAAAACGCCACAACCAGCTGGCCGCCAGGCCGCAGGATCCGCAGCAGTTCCGCTGCAATCGCTTCCGGTTGCTGCAGATATTGCCAGCCGGCGGTGATCAATGCCGCATCGACACTGGCAGACTCCAGGGGCAGGGTTTGGTCCTGGTTGAGGTTCTGAACCCAGAAGCGATCGAGACGCGGATTGGCCTGGAGCTCTGCGGCATTGAGGCCATGGCCAATCACGCTCTGGTAGGAGATCTCCTCGGGCAGGTGACTGACCCAGCTGGTCATCAGATCAAGCAACTGGGCGCCCGCTGGGAGGCGCTGGCGGTAGAGGTTGGTGAGGCGGGAGCGGAAACCACCATCGAGGTGCTGCACGAAGCGGGGCGCGGCATAAAAGAGGGCGTCATCCGATGCATCGCTTTTGCGTCGATCCGCCTCACCCAGAACCTGAACCACCATGCTGGCGCCCCTCACTGGAGCCATCCTGGCCAGAACCCGGCTTGGGCTGTGCCGGGGAAGGGCTATGCCGGGGAAGCAATGGCGAGCCAGCTGGCCTAGGCCAGCGCCAACCAAGCCAAGCCGTGGAGCTCCCTGGGCTGGGGGCAGCAGAATGGGGCCCATAAGCCCCTATCCGGGCTGAGCAAGAGTCGAAACCATTCATGCCGATGCGGGCAACCCTGGTGCTGGCGGCCGATGACAGCCGCAGGCTTGCAAGCTTTTACGGGAGCTTGCTCGGCTGCCAGCCCGAAGCGGGGTTCAGTGCCAGCCATTGGCGGCTGCCCTGGCCAGGGGGCGGGCTGTTGGAGCTCTACGAACCCTCCCAGGCCCGGCCCCTCCCCCGTCAAATCGGCAGGCTTTCCCTCTGTCTACAAAGGGATGCAACAGGACCCAAGCCCCTGACCCAGCTCCAGAGCTGGATCGAGACAGCCCTAGCCGCCGGCGCAAGCCAGGAGCAGCCCGCAAGGCAGGAACCCTTCGGCGCCGAAGCCTGGCTGCTGGATCCTGAGGGCAATCGGCTACTGCTATTGGTGCGATGAGCTCTTTTGGGCAAAGGGGGAGGCTCAGCCCATGGTTGTGCAAACTTCAGCCATGCAAAGCCCGATCCTCGATAGCCCCGGAAGCCAGGACTGGGATCACCCTTTGGTTGCTGCACGCTCAGCGGTAGGTGGGAGTGGTCCAACAGCGGGGCAAGGGTTCGCCGGAGGGAAACGTGAGCTCGACTTTTTTGAACGGAGCGGCATCTTGGAGCTCTTCACCGGCATGCATGCGCGCTTCTACAGAATCACTGAAGGGATCAAAGAGTTGGGTGAGATTCAAAACTTCCACCAGGCTATTGTCATCGCGGTGGTTGAGAAACATGGAGGGCTTGGCACACTCAATGTTGGTCTACTCTGGGTTTGGCGGCCATGGCCGCCATCTAGGCGCCAATTAGCAGATTGATGGCAGATCAGCGCCGCCAATGGACTCGCAACGGAGTGCTGCCTTCCAGATAGGGGGCCTCTAGTTCGCCTCCAAAGGCCTGATGCAAAGCCTTGGCGACGCCATGGGTCCCATGGGTGCCTGTAAACGTCACCAGCGCCTGGCTATGGCTTTCATCTGGTTGAATCGCCATCAGGCGCTCGAGGGGATGTTCGGCGCGGATGTGGGCATCCGTGTGCTCAATCAAAGCCAGGATCTGTTCGTAGTGGCCAGCAAGAAACTCACCACTCAAGATCAGCTCGCCGGCTGGCACCCGGTCGCGGATGCGGGCACAGGCGGGACAACGGTGTTGCTGGGCCCCGGTCGCAGGCTGGTCCCAACTCCAATGGCCCTTGTGGTAGCTAGCGAGGCAATCGGGACAGGCTGAGGGTTCCTCAAACTTGCGATTGAGCCGATAGGGATCGGCCTGGTGGCCTGCTTCGAGCCCCTCGCGGCGGGCGGGATGGTGACTTGGCGGATGGGGTGTCTGCCGGCCCATGGCAACCTCAGGTGCTACCCCCTTCCTAGACAGGCTGAAGCCGGTTGGCCGGTTGGGACAGGACCAGCTCGGTGCCATTGGCAACAGCATTGCTCGGGCCGGACGTGATTTCACAAGGGAACCTGCCCGCTCAAGCGGAGCCCAAATGCTTGATCTGCCAGCGATTTGGACCGCTTAATGATGCAATCTTCACTCGCCCAAGTAGCACAGTTCCAGCATCAAACGTTGGCCTAGGCGCGCATCAATGGCGCAAAATTGACGCAGGGCCCGTTGACGCAGCTCGGAGGGGAGGTGTCGCAGGTCATTGATAGCCAAGGCCAGGCAATGGTGATCCAGTTCGGACATCGGTACCGAAAATCAGCAGTTCGATCGAACCGGCTCAGGCCCAAAAGCGCCAGGGAGCGGGGGCCAGATCGCCAGCTAGCCCCCTAGCCCTTGCCAGGCCTGCGCTGCGTTCAGGCCCCAGGGACCTGGGCCTGGGCCAGATCCCTAGGGCCCCTGAGCCTCAGCTCACCTGAATCTCCGTCACCCGGCCTAGGCGGTTGGCCCGCTTCAGGGCTTCATTCATGCGCCGGAAGGGCACCCGCAACACCACTTCACCACTGCGCACCACCGCCTGCTGCACCACGCCACTGATCCGGATCGTCACGAGGCGATCGGAACTGGGGGCCCCGGAGGTGACCCGCAGGGAGTTTTGGCGCTGGCCCTGGCCGGGGGTATGGCGCTCTCCACTTTCAAAATGGTCGCCGTAGAGGCCGGAGCCTTCGGCCACCACGGCCTGGAAGGGACCCTCAGTGCTGAGGAAGCGATAGTGACTGCTGGCAGGTCCAGAGCTGACTCGCACGGCCGGAGCGGAGCCACTGACGGGAACGGCGCGGTTCTGATGCAGGGCGCGATTCAGGGCCGCCTGGTTGCCCGTGGCTGAACCCTTGACTGAGGCCGCACTGCCGCGGGCTAGCTGCAACAGCCAGGAGAACTGGCGGCCCTCATGGCCGCTGGAGTAGTCCCAACCGTGGATGTAGGGCACCACGTTTTGGCCGAAGCGGTGCAGATATTCAGAGCTATCGAGATAGGAATCGATCTCCGCTTCCACCCCCTGCTCCTGCAGGATCGTGAAGTGGTGGAGCATCTCTTCGCGGTTGTGGGGAGCGCGGCCCAGCAGGTGCTTGTGGTTCAGCTCGATGAACCGGTAGGCATTGCAGCTTTCAAAAAACTTGGCCCGGTACAGGCCGCTCTTGGCAACCGTGCGCACCAGCTCCCGCACATTGAGATACCCATTGCGAAACAGGGACTCAGCAGCCGTGAGCCGCTCACTAGCCATCAGGTGCTGCTGGCCGAACACCTGTTGATAGACAGCCCTAATAATTGCATCCTTATCCTCGGAAGCGGCAATCGACCAGTTTTCCTTATCCCGATCATTGGCAAAGCGTTCAATGCCAAGTTGGGGCGCTCGAACCAGGCTCATGGGACCACAGGCAAGGGAGAAATCAGGCGGCTGCGTTCACCCGAAAGGCGTTGGAAATGGCCAGCTTGCTATCGCCAGACCCGCAACATCGGGGGGGGTTGTTAGTCGCCTAGTTCGAGACAGTAAGTCCCTTTTTCTGGCGTTACCGGCCCCGCATAAGAACGTTGCAATAGGCCTGCGCTGGCCATGGGGCGGGGCCCAGACCTAGCCGCCCCAGGCTCAGAGCGCCTGCAGGCGCTCCACCTTGGCCTCCAGGTAACGCAGAAAGGGAGCAGCGCTGAGGGGCTCGCCGCAGACCTGCCGCACCAAGTCTTCGCCATTGACGCAGCGGCCCAGGGGCCAGACCCGCTCGGCCAACCAGGCGCGCAGGCTGGCCTCATCGGCCTCGGCCACCCGCTGTTCAATCGGCCCGAGCTGGCGCTCCATCGCTTCGGCTAGCTGGGCACTCATCAGGTGGCCCAGGGCATAGGAGGGGAAATAGCCAAACAGGCCCTCCGCCCAGTGGATGTCCTGGAGGCAGCCTTCGCTGTCGCTGGGGAGCTCCAGGCCCAGGAGCGCCTGCATGCGGCCGTTCCATTCGCCAGGCAGATCGGCCACGGGTAGATCGCCTTCAATCAAGGCCAGCTCCAGCTCGTAGCGCAGCACGATATGGAGGCAATAGCTCAATTCATCGGCCTCCACCCGAATCAGGCCGGGCCTGAGCGGATTCAGGGCCCGCCAGAACCGGTGGGGCTTGCCCCAGGGATCGGCAGCTAGGCCGGCACGGAACCGGGGATACCAACGGCCGGCAAAGGCCTCGCCCCGGGCGACCCGGCATTCCCAGAACAGCGATTGGCTTTCATGCACCCCCATCGAGGTGGCTTCCCCTAGGGGCCAGGGGAAGTAGTGATCGCCCTTGCGGGGCAATCCCTGCTCATAGAGGGAGTGACCCCATTCATGGGCCGTGGCCAGAAAGGCAGAAAAGGGCTGGCCGGGCACCACCCGGGTGGTGATGCGGAAATCGTCCGGGCCCAGGGTGCAGGAGAAGGGATGGGCGGAGCGGGAGCGCTGGGCCCGATTGGCGTCGTACCCCCAGCTGGCGAGCAGCTCATTGCAGAGGCTGTCTTGAAGGTCCTCTGGAATCAGGGCGGACTCGTTTAGGACGTGCTGGTTTTGGGCTAGTTGGCTGCGGGCGCCTGGGATTGGCTCTTCCAGGCTCAGGGGGCCCGGCCCAGGGTGGCCTGGGGTTAGCCGCGCCCCAGGCGCGTCGGCCAGCCCGGCGATTAACTCCGGGATGCGCGCCTTGAGCGGGGCGAACAGGGCCTCCAGCCCAGCCTTAGTGACATCGGGCTCGTAGGGCTGGGCCAGGATTTCCCAGGGGCTGCGCTGGACCCGTTCAGCGCTGGCCAACTGGCTCGCCTGCTGGCGCCGTAGCTGGATTAGACGTTCCAAGGCTGGCGCAAAGCTGGCGAAATCGTTCTGACGCCGGGCTTCTTGCCAGAGGGCGTTGCCACTGGACTGGGCTTGGACGATCGCGGCGACCAGGTCTGGATCCAGGGCCTGCTGGCGTTTGAGCTCCTGGCGCAGCAACTGCAGGTTGTGAGCCGCCTCAAAGGCAGAGGCCCCATCCAGCTCGGCTTCTGCTTCTGCGAGCAGGTCGGCGTAAGCGGCGCTGCTTTGGCGTTGGTGCACTTGCTTGGCTAGCAAAGCAAGCTGGTCGCCGCGCCAGGGGGCCCCGGCCGGGGGCATCACGGTGTTCTGGTCGTAGTACAGGGCGCTACTGATCGAGCCCAGCAGCCGGGTCTCGTGCAGGTGCTCGCGTAGGCGCTGGTGGGCGGATACCGGAGCGGGCATGGGTGTGCAGCAAGGTGAGCGCAAGCATGGCGCTGCTGCTGGCTGGGCTGGCCCAGGAGCAGCGTTGTCCCTGGGGGAGCTAGGCAAGGGAGGGGAGAGGAGACCACGGCACTGGATCCGAATCAACGATCGATATCAGCGAGCCAAGCAATCGATCCAGCCGGAGACTCCAGCGCAACGATCCGGCCAGCGGGGCCAAGTCCGGGCGGTAACAAACCGCAATCCATGGGGAAATGAAGCAATGCCAGGCAGCGGATTAGGGCCGCTGACCAAGGCAAAGGGGCGCGCAACTGCGGCACTTGCCGCGCTGATCAGCATTCCTTGTTGATGGCATAGGCAAGAGGATTGGCTGCCATTCGTCAGGTCGAAGCCGTGATCTTTAAGCTTTGCAGCCCCACCCCTCCACCCCCAATCTGCCGATGACCGTTGCAGTCCTGCAAACGGCCTGGTTGGTGCCGCTGTATCCCCTGCTCGCGGCCTTGCTCTCGCTGCTGTGGTCGCCTGGCCTGATCAAGCGCACGGGGCCAAGGCCCTGCGGCTACCTGAACTTGCTGATGGTGCTAGTGGCCTTTGGCCACAGCGTTCTGGCCCTGGTTGCCTTGCATCACAATGGCGAGGCTGGCGCGGCGGCGATCAACGCGCCGTTGCGCTTCAACTGGATCTGGCTCTCCACCGCCGGCCTACAGATTGGCTTTGAAGGGGTGATTACCGAACCAGCCCTGATTGCCATGGCCGTGATCACGGGCCTGCATGCCCTCACCCAGATCTATGCGATCGGCTACCTGGAACTGGACTGGGGCTGGCCGCGGTTCTTCGGCTGCCTGAGCTTCTTTGAGGCGGGCCTGTGCGCCCTGGTGCTTACCGATTCCCTCTTTTTCAGTTATGTGCTGCTGGAACTACTCACCCTGGGCACCTACCTGATCGTGGGCACCTGGTATAACCAGCCCCTGGTGGTGAAAGGTGCCCGTGATGCCTTTTTAACCAAGCGCATCGGTGATCTGATTTTGTTAGCCGGCCTGGTGGCGATTCTGCCTTTGACTGGTAGCTGGAACTTCCATGAGCTCGCCGTCTGGGCCGGAGACCAAGCCCGCCAATTGGACGGGGCGCCCCTGCCCTGGACCTGGACCCTGATCCTGCTGGCCCTGGTGGCCGGTCCCCTGGGCAAGTGTGCCCAGATTCCCCTGCACCTCTGGCTCGATGAGGCGATGGAGAGCCCCCTGCCCTCCACAATCCTGCGCAATTCCGTGGTGGTGCTCGGTGGGGCCTGGCTGTTGCTTCGCATCCAGCCGTTGCTGGCGTTAAGCCCGCTAGTGCAAGCGGTGCTCGTGGCGATCGGCGCCGCAACTGCCGTGGTCGCTTCATTGATCGCCCTGGCCCAGATCGATGTCAAGCGGGCCCTGTCCTTTTTGGTAAGCAGCTGGCTCGGGCTCCTGTTTGTGGCGGTTGGCCTGGGGGACACCGGGGTGGCCGATCATCTGCTGCTGGTTTACCCCCTGCCGATGGCCCTGCTGCTGATGGCCGTGGGCACGATCGTGATCTCCACCGTGAGCCAGGACCTCACCCAACTCGGTGGCTTGTGGGGCCGCCGGCCCCTAATGGGCCTGGCCTTCCTCACGGGCGCGGCGGGCCTGATGGCCTTGCCGCCCTTTGGGGGCTTTGCCGCCCTGCGGGAGCTGCTGGTGTTAGTGAGCCAGAGCTCCCAGCCCCTGCTGCTGTCGGCGGTGGTGATCGTGACTAACGCCCTGATCAGCGCGGGACTCATTCGCGTGTTTGGCCTGATCTGGGGCGGGGTCTCCACCCCGTTCACGGCCCATTGCGCCGAAGTGTTGTGGTTGATGGGCCTGCCCACCCTGGTGCTGATGGGGTTGGTGTTGCACCTGCCCCTGCTCTGGGCCCTCAATGGCCTGTTCCCGCTGGATCCCGTGCCGGGCTGGGGACCCCAGGGCTGGCCCCTGCTGCTCTCCACCCTGGTAGGCGGCGGTCTCTCGGCCTTCTTCTACCTGCGGCCCCATCCCCTGGCCCAACTGCCGTCGGGCCTCGGGGGGCTGCAGGCCTGGCTGGCCCATGACATGCAGACCGAGCGTTTTTATCAGCGCACCGTGGTGGGCCTGGTGGTGAAGTTGGCCAGCCTCAGCGCCTGGAGTGAACAACGGTTGGTCGATGGCTTCAGCGGCCAAACCGGGGCGGCCGCCCTGGCTGGGGCCCGGCGCCTGAGCCTCACCACATCTGGCCGCTCCCAGGCCTATGCCCTGACCCTGGTGCTTGGGGTGTTGTTAATGGCGGCCTGGTTGTTATCCCGCCAAAGCGTTCTGTGACCCCCTTACCTGCCATGCCCTCTCTTGCTCTGTTGTTGTTATTGGCCTTGCCGCTGGTGGCAGGGGTCGTGATTCCAGTGTTGCCCTCGGGTGTTAGCGGGCGTGGCCCCCGCGGGGTGGCCCTGGCCGCCGGTTTGCTGCAGTTGGGCTTGGCCGCTGCTTTGATCTGGCCCCAACTCCAAACCAAAGGCAACTCCGATTCGATCGCCATCCACCAGGATTGGCTGCCCCAACTGGGCCTGTCCCTGGATCTGGGCCTGGACGGGATCTCCCTTCCCTTAGTGCTTTTGGCGGCCCTGATCACCAGCCTGGCGGTGCTGGCCACGCCGCTCGATCAGGAGCGGCCCAGGCTCTATTTCTGCTTACTTCTCGCCACGAACCTGGGTCTAATCGGGGCCTTTCTGGCCCGTAATGCCCTGTTATTTGTGCTGGCCTATGAGCTGATATTGATTCCCACCACCCTGCTGGTGGCCAGTTTTGGCGGAGCCAAACGGGCCACGGCGGCGATTCGCTATCTCACCTATGGCGCCGTCTCTGGGCTGACCCTGCTGGCCGCCGTTTTGGCCTTGGGTTTACTCCAGGGGTCTGGCGTTGGAGCCCAAGCTCCAGCGCCCAGTTTTGCCTTCGTTGACCTGGCTCAACGAAGTCTCGATCCTGCAGCCCAAAAGCTGGTGCTGACCCTGTTTTTAGTGGCCTTTGGGCTGAAATTACCACTAGTGCCCCTGCATGGCTGGCAGCCCGCCACCTACAGCCAGGCACCCACGCCCGTGGCGATGCTGCTGAGTGGGGCCGTATCAAAGCTTGGGGCCTACGGCCTGCTGCGCTTTGGTATTGAACTGTTGCCCGAGCCCTGGGCGGCCTGGTCCCCCTGGATTGCGGCCTTTGGCGCCATCAGCGCCATCTATGGGGCCCTCAATGGCATCGCCCAAGGGGAGATAAGGCGCCTGGTGGCCTACAGCTCCCTAGGGCATATGGGCCTGGTGGTACTGGCCCTGGCCGCCGCAACTCCCTTGAGCCTGCAAGGAGTGATGGCCCAAGTGCTGGCCCATGGCCTAATCATCGCCCTGCTCTTCTGCCTGGTGGGAGTGATTGAGCGCAAGACCGGCACCACCACCATTGCCGAGCTGTCTGGCCTGCTCAACCCGCAACGGGGCCTGCCTTTCAGCGTGGGTTTGCTGTTGCTCGGCCTGATGGCTAGTGCAGGCATCCCGGGCCTGGCCGGTTTTGGCGCTGAATTGCTCGTCTTTGAAGGCAGCTGGACCACCTTCCCGCTCCCAACCCTGGCCTGCCTGGTGGCCTCGGGCCTAACCGCCGTTTACGCCGTGCGGCTGTTCAACCGGGTTGGCTTTGGCCGGCTGCAGACGAAGCAATTCCAGTGGCCGACCAGCAGCTGGCAGGAACGCCTGCCCGCCCTAGCCCTCAGTCTCGCCGTGGTGAGCGCTGGCCTTTGGCCCCAACTGCTTGTGGGACTCAGTGAAACCTCCACCGCTGCCATCGCCATCCGTACCCCCCTGCTGCTGCCATGACCCCACCCATTGCCGAAGACACGGTGACCCGGATTCCACCCTCGAACCATCGCTTTGCCGAGGTGATTCATCGGCTTGAGGCCGGCGGTTCGATGCTGCCGGACACGCCAGAGAATCTCATGCAAATCATCGGCATCTACAAGGCCTATGCCGTGCCGATGGATTTCTATTGGCGTGATTTGCTCTACATTGCCGAGCAAGTTTTCCTCAACCCCCTACCCGCCTTCAAATACTTTCTGCCCCAGTCCTATCTGGATCGGCCGAACAGCTATGCCGGCGATCAGGCGCCCCTGAGGATCTGGCGAGGAGGCGAGAAGGCCCATCCGGAACTGCTGGCCTTCATCGCCAAGGGGGAAACCGGGTCAATGCCAAAACTGCTGCATCATCTTTGGCATGACCGCATCAACATGGAATTCGCCGAGGCCTGTATGCAGGCCATGTTCTGGCACCAGGACCTGGGGGGCCGCTTCAATGATTACCTGGGCAGCGAGACGTATCGGCAAAACGCCGATCGGGCCATTAAAGCCTATTTCAAAGGCAATCCGATCATGCTGGCTCTCCATGCCCTCTTTCCCGAGATGCTTCTGGAGCAGGTTAAGCGGCTCAGCTACACCGCCAACCTTGGCCTGTTCTGGGAGGTGATGGCACCGGTCTTTTTTGAAATGAGCGACCTCTACGACGAAGGCAAGCTCAAAAGCGTGCCTGAGGCGATGGACTTTCTTGTCAACGGCATCTTTGCCGTTGCCGGGCGGCCGATCTACCACCATGTCTTCATTGGGGGCGAGTGCTTTGAGATCATCCCCAAAAGTGAAGGGTTCACCTGGCTTTACGAAGCAGCACTCCCTTACGTAGAAGCTGTTTTCTATCGCACAGCGCCCTTCCGTGGCACCAAGAGCTACAACGCCCAGGCAGGCCAAATCCCGGCTAAACAAGCCGATTTCCATGATGGCATTCTCTACGCAGATCTCGATCCGGTGGGTTCCGCCGGCATCCCCCCCACATTGCTGATGCAGGACATGCTCCATTTCCTGCCGACCTACCTGCAGGAGCTCTACAAGGAGCATGGCCGGGGCGACGGGGATCAGTTGATTCAACTGGGGGTCACCTTCCAGCGCTCGATGTACAACGTGACCTCAGCGGTGATCCAGGCCTTGCGAGCAGCCCTGCTGTACCCCCTCGACGATCCGAACCCGCGCCATTTAGAAGCCAATCGCCGCTTTTTTGAAAGCCAACTGGATCGTTTTTGCCGGCCAGAAGCAAGGCTTGAGGCCATCCAGAGCCAGGACTATCGCTAAAAAGGTGTATTTAGAACTGTCTATTATGATCAGACCCATGTGAGCTCTTCATTGAGATCGGATGATTGCATTAAGGCATTATCCAATCAGATCATTCTCCTATTATTTGCGCAACAACTACCCCATGTCCACCATTCTTGAAACCGCCCAGGCGGCCGGAGCCTTCAAGACCTTGCTGGCAGCCGTTGACGCCGCTGGCCTTAGGGAAGCCCTGGAAGGTCCCGGTCCCTTCACGGTGTTCGCCCCCAGCGATGAAGCCTTTGCCGCCTTGCCCTCTGGCACCGTGCAAACCCTCGTCGACAACCCGCCCCAGCTGGCGCGGATCCTCAAATACCACGTGATCGCCGGGGTCTATGGCAAGGACCAGTTGCTTAAACAAGATCAGTGGCCCAGCCTGGAAGGGGCGGCCATTCCGGTGCGCAGCCACGATCCCTTCGAAATCAAAAATGCCACGGTGCTCACGGCCGATGTGGCCTGCAGCAATGGGGTGGTCCACGTGATCAACCGGGTGATCTTGCCCGGCTGAAGTGAAAGAGCAACAAGCTGGGCCAGGGAACTGCTACTAAAGAAAACCAACAAACTCAAGACTAGAAAGGAAGTTTCCGGACAATGGGATTAGCTCCCCTCCACCAGCCGGCCATCATCGAGATGGACAATCCGATCGGCACTGTCAAGGATCTTGTTGTCGTGGGTCACCATCACGATCGAAGCCTGGGTGTCATCGGCGAGGTGGCGGAACAGGTCGACCACATCCCGGCCCGATTCCTTGTCCAGGGCGGCAGTGGGTTCATCAGCCAGGAGTAGGCGGGGACGGGCCACCAGGGCGCGGGCGATTGCCACCCGCTGCTTCTGGCCTCCCGAGAGGTTGGCCGGATAGGCACCGGAGCGGGCCCCCAGGCCCACCTGCTCCAGCAAGGCCAAGGCGCAGGCGTCCATGGCTGGTTGGCCCTGATCCAGCCAGGCGGTTTGGACCTCCAAGCCAAGGCGCACGTTGGCAAGGGCGGTGAGATAGGGCAGCAGGTTGTGGGCCTGGAAAATGAAACCCACCTGGCGACGCAGCGCCGTCAGGGTGGATTTCTGGGCCTGCAGGAGTTCGGAGCCAAGAATGCGCAGGCTGCCGCTCTGGGCAGCGCGCAATCCGCCCAACATGGTCAGCAGGGTGGTCTTCCCCGATCCAGAGGGGCCCGTGAGAATCACGATTTCACCGGGAAACACTGATAGGCAAATGTCATGGAGCACGGGCTTGCGCTGGCCCGCATCTTCAAAGGCGTGGTCGAGGTGGGAGACCTCAATCAAGGGGGCTTCGGCCCTTCCATCAGGGGTTGCAACAAGAGGGGCACCCATCAGAAAATATCGGCCGGATCGAGTTGGCGCAGCTTGCCGGTGGCGAGCCAACCGGAGCCACTGCACATGGCCAGGGTAAACAGAAACACCAGAGCGGCCCGCTGGGTTGTCATCTGCACCATCAAGGAGGTGGAGCTGGCCAGGAAGCCATAGAGCCCCAAAGAGAGCAGCAAGCTGGGCCAGAAGGCCAAAACAGCGAGAATCAAGGCCTCCTGCAAAATAATGCCAACTACAAAGCCATCGTCGTAGCCAATCGCTTTGAGGGTGGCATATTCGGGCAGATGATCACTCACATCCGAATAGAGAATCTGATACACGATGATGCAGCCAACCGCCAAGCCCACCAACACGCCCAGCCCAAAAATAATGCCAAAGGACGTGTTACGTCGCCAATACTTCACTTCCGTGTCGGCGAGCTGGGGGATTGTCATCACCTTCACCGAGGGATCCAGGAAGCTATCTAGGGTGGCCTTGACCTGCAGGGGGTTCACACCAGGTTCGAGCTGGATCACCCCCATCTGGATGTCGTCGCTGTGTTGATCAGGGAAATAGTTCTTAAAGTTAGTAGAGGAAGTGATCAGGTTGATGTCGGCGGCAAAGGTTACGCCCATGGTGAAAAGGCCGGTGACAACAGCCCGCACGCCCCGGAGCTCGGTGTCATAGGAGCCCTGCTGCTTAACGATCTCCACGACCGGGCCGGCATTCTTCTTCGAGCGGGTATCAAAAAATAGGCTGTCTGAACGTTGCAATAGCTGGGGCTGGCGATCAATCTCTGGAATGCGCAACCCCGGATTTTCAGGGGTCACCCCAAAAATGAGGGCCTGTTTCTGCTGATGATTATCCCGGTTGAGCCATTCACTCAGGCCGATATAGAGAGGAGTAACGGCCCTGACGCCCTCAACACCAAGGGCCTGGCTGAGGCGGGCCCGTTGAAAATTGAGCTGTTCACCCAGATAGAGATAGCGGCCACTCACCATTACCAGCTCACCATTGATCCGCTGGATCGGCCGTTTCTGGCTGTCGTAGAGGCCCCCAGAGAGACCCAGCTGGAAAAATACCAGCACATTGGCGAAGCTCACGCCGGCAATCGCCGCCACCAGCCGCATGGGCCTGTGGGTCACCTGGCGCCACGCCAATGGCGTACGGCGAAAGACGCGAGACAGGGTCAGCGGCAGCCCGAGCGGGGGAGTCATCGTGGAAGGCCTTGGGCGCGGATCCTTTCGGCGGTGATTTGCTGTTGGCGCTGGCGCTGCTGGTCTTTTTGCTGCTGAGTAAGGGGCTCAAAGATCACATTCACCTGCATATAGTTGACATAGCTGGCTGTCACCGTGGCCGCAGGATCGAGGCCAATCTTCACCTCAAGCACCCGCCGATCGAGATTTTCACCGGCCTGGCCACTAAACACGGTCTGGCGGCTGACTTGACGGGCAATCTCCACCACCTTGCCTGGCATGGTTTTGCCCGGGAAACCATCGGCTGTGATTCGTACCTCCTGGCCCAGGGCGATGCCGGGTCGGTCGGTCTGATACACCTCAGCAATGACGCCCATGTGGTTGCTGTCGCCAATTTCGAGAATGCCGTCATCGCCCACTTTGTCGCCCGGATAGGCATGGATCTTGAAGACCGTGCCTGACACCGGCGCCCGAACCGTGGCCTTAGCAAGCTCGGAGCGGTCCTTGAGCAAACTGGCGCGGCGCTGGTTCAATTCCGCCGCCAGGGTGAGCCGATCGGCAAGGGCCTGCTCCAGGTTGGCGGCGGTGGTGCTCTGGATCGTCTGGCGACGATCGCGCAGTTCGGCGCTCGTGGCACCAACGGCAAAGAGCTGGCTATAGCGCTTCAGCTCCACATCGGCCTGGGCAAGTTCAGCCCGGTATTTGCTGATCACGCTGTCCTGGGCCTTGAGCTTGCGGGCCGCCACGGCCACGGCTGCCTCGGCCTCAACTGCGGTGCTGGCCAGGCTCTCAAAACTATCGAGAATCGCCAGGGGTTGGCCCTTTTTGACCTGGGCCCCCTCCTTCACCAACAGCTCCCGCACAGAGTCGTTGCTGAGGGAACTGGGCACCGAGAGGTTCACAACCCGATCCAGGGGTTCAACCCGGCCAATGGCACTGATCCGCCGGGGCAAGAGCTGCCTGGCCTGCTGGGCCTCGGCCTGCTGGCGCTGGTAACGCTGCCAGAGGGCTAGTCCACTAGCGCCGATCATCGCCAGCACCAGTACTACTGAAGCCAGCTTGGTGCCCCGGCGAAAGGCGGTGGGGGAGGAGGTTCCAAAAGGGCGATCTGGACCTACAGGGGGGGGAGGAGATCCCATCGCTCGACGAGCTCGCGCCTGTTCGCTGTCTAGGCCGGTTGGACCCTGGCGACCACAAAGGGCCACAGAGCAAAACGACCCTGGTGCCCAGCCGCTGGCCGAGACAAGGGGCAACGGTTGCCCAGCCGATGGCAAAGCAGGCGGCCCTAGAAGCCGATTTTGACCTTGACAGGGGATTTCTCCTGCACGTCCACCTCCACCGGCTTGGTATCCACCACCTGGACCTGCACGGGGGTCAGGTTCGTGACCTGCACCTGCATCGGCTTGCGCTCCTCCACCCTCACGCCGATGGGGCGGTCCTGGTGAACGGCA
>CAINZT010000077.1 GCA_903855705.1 uncultured Synechococcus sp. | reverse complement strand
TTTTTAATGATACGGCGACCACCGAGATCTACACATAGAGGCACACTCTTTCCCTACACGACGCTCTTCCGATCTGGCGGTGGAGCAGGCCTTTGATCCAGCCGATGCCACGCGCTTCTACGAAGACACCGTTGGCACGGCCCACCTGATCGAGCTGGCCGCCTGGCACCTGGGCAGCGCCGATTACATCGCCGACACCCTGCGCCTGCAGGAGCGTTTTGCCCGCGGCCAGGTGCTCGATTTCGGCGGCGGCATTGGCAGCCATGCCCTGGCGGCAGCCGCCCTGCCCCAGGTGGACCAGGTCTGGTTCGTCGACCTCAACCCCCACAACCGCGCCTTCGTGGCGGCCCGGGCCGCCTCCCTGGGCCTGGCCGCCAAACTGCGCTGCTTCCGCGACCTGGACGATCCAGCCCTACCCAAGCAGTTCGACACGATCGTCTGCCTCGATGTGCTCGAACACCTGGGCGATCCCGCCGCCCAGTTGGAGATTTTTGCCGGCCGGCTCACGGGCTCGGGCGTGGCCCTGTTGAACTGGTATTTCTTCAAAGGTTTTAACGGCGAGTATCCCTTCCACTTTGATGACGAGGCCCTGGTGAACCGCTTTTTCACCACCCTGCAACGGCGCTTTCTAGAGGTGTTTCACCCCTACCTGATTACCACCCGGGCCTACCGGCTCCAGGCGCCCGCCTAAGGGGGCTGGCCCTGGGGCTTAGAGACACAAAAAAAGGCCAGGGCGCTGGGCCCTGACCTTGCTTGTCTGGCAGCCAGCCTGGGCCTGGTTCAGGCAACGGCGACGTTGATGCGCTTGCGGTTGCGCAGGTTGCGGGTGATCGAATCGAAGTTCACGACGCCATCCACGAGGGCAAACAGGGTGTCATCGGAGCCGCGGCCCACGTTGTTGCCGGGCAGTACGGAGGTGCCGCGCTGGCGGATCAGGATTGAGCCAGCGGTCACAACTTCGCCGCCGTAACGCTTCACGCCCAGGCGCTTGGAATTGGAGTCGCGGCCGTTGCGTGTAGAGCCTGTGCCTTTCTTATGGGCCATGGTGGGGAAAAGGGGGAAGAACGGATGGAACGAGGAACTGGATTGGCTAGGAACAGGAGTGGCTAGGAACAGGAGTGGCTAGGAACAGGAGTGGCTAGGAACAGGAGTGGCTAGGAACAGGAGTGGCTAGGAACAGCCGATCGGCGATCGTTCCGGGACAACTGAGCCGGCTAGCCCTCAGGCCAGGGCTTTGCCAGCCACGGTGATCGATTGAACCAGCACCCGGGTGAGCTCCTGGCGGTGGCCGTTCTTGCGGCGGGTTTTCTTCTTCGGCTTCATTTTATAGACAATGATCTTCGGTCCGCGGCGGTGGGCCAGCACCTTTAGCTCCACCGTGGCGCCCGTGATGAAGGGATGGCCCAGGGTGGCGCCGCTGGCGTCCTTCACCAGGAGCACGTTCTCCAGGGTCACGGTGCTGTCGACTTCCGCGTGGATCCGATCGAGGTCGTAGTAGCGGTTGGGCTGGACCCAGAACTGCTGGCCGGAGGCCTCGACGATGGCGTAGGGGCCGCTGCTGGCGGGGGAGTCCGCCTCGGGGGCGGGGGCTGTACTGGTCTGAGATGGGGTCATGGCGGACTCGGGCGTGGTCAGGCTGACGGGGGTTCCCCGGCTCCCAGCCTGGATTCAGGCCGTTGGGACGGGGATCGCGTCATTCGGCCTGCCGCACGGCAATCGAAAGACAAACAAGGATCCTCACCTTTTTGGGGCCCGATCGTCAACACTAGCTGGGTTGTTCAGGGCCCCATCCCGGCTCCGATGTCCCAGCCGGCTCTCACCATCGCCTCCCTGCTCTGTGACCCCCTGTTGCTGAGAGCCTGTTGCCAGTGGCTTAAGGGCGGCCGCTATGAGCTCGACGATCTCGGCTCCCAAGCCGATCCCCTAGGGGAGTTGGAGCGGCGCCGGGACGCCTTTGATGTGGTTTTGCTGCAACAGGGGGCCTTCTCCCGCGACCAGCTCGAGGGGCTGGTCCCTAAAGGGTTGCTCTTGCCCGCCGTGGTTGTCGGTGATGTCAGCGGCCGCATCGACTATCACGAGGTGGAAGTCCACCTGCCCGGCGACCAGCTCGAGCAACTCCCCTACAGCATCGATGCGGCCGTGTCCCGGTTCCTGCGGCGGGGCCTCACCGCCGCAGGAACCGCCGGTGAGGTAGGGGCCGAGCCCCAGGCCGGCGCCTCGGCCCCTTCAGAGCGCTGGCGCCTCCCCAACCGGCTCAAGGAGCGTCTCGGCTATTTGGGGGTTTTCTACAAGCGCGACCCCTCCCGCTTCCTGCGCCACCTGCCCCCCCAGGAGCGCCAGGAGTTACTCGCCTCCCTGGAGCGCACCTACCGCGACCTGCTGATCAGTTATTTCCGCGACCCGGCAGCGGCCAACCAGGCCCTGGAGAGTTTTGTGCATACGGCCTTTTTCAGTGACCTGCCCATTACCAAAGCTGTGGAGATCCACATGAACTTGATTGACAGTTTCTGGAAGCAGCTCAAGCTGGAGGGGCACAAGAACGATTTTCTGCAGGACTACCGGCTGGCCCTGCTTGATGTTATGGCCCATCTCTGCGAGATGTATCGACGCTCCGTACCAGCGGATGGACCCCTGGCGTCCCCCCAGGTGCCCCGCCTGGATTCCCTGGTCCTCGCCCAGGAGGTGGGCTGATGGCGCCCCGCAAGACCTACATCCTCAAGCTCTACGTGGCTGGCAACACGGCCAATTCGATGCGAGCCCTCAAGACCCTGCGTAATATCCTCGACACCGAATTTCAGGGTGTCTACGCCTTGAAAGTGATTGATGTGCTGCAAAATCCCCAGCTAGCCGAGGAGGACAAAATCCTGGCGACTCCCACCCTGGCCAAGATTTTGCCGCCGCCAGTGCGGCGCATTATTGGTGATTTATCCGATCGAGAAAAGGTGTTGATTGGGCTTGATCTTCTTTATGATGAGCTCAGTGAGGAAGACTTTGGCGGTTTTAACGATTCGGTCTCCGATGATTTCATTCCTGGAGACCTCGATCCAAGCCCCCCGCACTCCAGTGGCGCCGATCACACCCAGGCGAGAGTGCGCCACCCAGCCGATTCCGATTGGCTTCCCAAGGCATTTGGATCCGATGCCCAGGCGACAGCCCCAGAGCTTTTCGACCTGCCGGGTGCCTCAAGTCCGCCGTTGCAGGCCTCCTGAGGCCTGAGCTGGCCCAGTTTAAATAACCCTCCCAATTGCCTTCTTGAGCCCTTCCCGTTCCATGCAGGATTTCAGTTCCACCGGCGCCGCCTTGACGCAAGTGCAGAAGCTTCCCACGGGGATTGAGGGCTTCGATGACGTCTGCCATGGCGGCCTGCCCATCGGTCGCTCGACCCTGATCAGTGGAACTTCGGGCACGGGCAAGACCGTGTTCTCGCTCAATTTTCTTTGCAACGGCATCCGCCAGTTTGACGAGGCTGGTATTTTCGTCACCTTTGAGGAATCACCCCTCGATATATTGCGCAATGCGGCCAGCTTTGGCTGGAATCTTCAGGAGATGGTCGAGCAGGACAAGCTTTTCATCCTCGATGCTTCGCCCGATCCCGATGGCCAGGATGTGGCGGGAAGCTTTGATCTTTCCGGCCTGATTGAGCGCATCAACTACGCGATTCGCAAATACAAAGCCAAGCGGGTGGCGATCGATTCCATTACGGCCGTGTTTCAACAATACGACGCGGTTTCGGTGGTGCGCCGCGAAATCTTCCGCCTAATCGCCCGGCTCAAGGAAATCGGGGTCACCACGGTGATGACCACCGAGCGCATTGATGAGTATGGGCCGATCGCCCGCTATGGCGTTGAGGAATTTGTGTCCGATAACGTGGTTATTCTGCGCAATGTGCTCGAAGGCGAGCGGCGGCGGCGCACCGTGGAAATCCTCAAGTTGCGCGGCACTACCCACATGAAGGGGGAGTTCCCCTTCACCATGGGCGCCCATGGCATCAGTATTTTCCCCCTGGGCGCCATGCGACTCACCCAGCGTTCCTCGAATGTGCGGGTCAGTTCGGGGGTGCCCCGGCTCGATGAGATGTGTGGCGGCGGCTTCTTCAAGGATTCGATCATCCTGGCTACCGGGGCCACTGGCACGGGCAAAACCCTTCTGGTCAGTAAGTTTGTTGAGAATGCTTGTGCAAACAAGGAGCGGGCCATCCTGTTTGCCTATGAGGAATCCCGGGCCCAGTTGCTGCGCAATGCCACCAGTTGGGGCATGGATTTTGAGCAAATGGAGCGCGATGGCCTGCTCAAGATCATCTGTGCCTATCCAGAATCTACCGGTCTTGAAGATCACCTCCAGATCATCAAAACCGAGATCGGTGAATTCAAGCCCTCACGCATGGCCATCGATTCCCTATCCGCTTTGGCCCGTGGCGTCAGCCACAACGCCTTCCGCCAGTTTGTGATTGGGGTGACGGGCTATGCCAAGCAAGAGGAGATCGCCGGCTTCTTCACGAATACCTCCGAGGAGTTCATGGGCAGTCACTCGATCACCGACTCCCACATCTCCACGATCACCGACACGATCCTGCTGCTCCAATACGTGGAGATTCGCGGCGAAATGGCTAGGGCCCTGAACGTGTTCAAGATGCGCGGCTCCTGGCACGACAAAGGCATCCGCGAGTTTGTGATCACCGGCAACGGGCCCGAGATCAAGGATTCCTTCTCCAACTTCGAGCGCATCATCAGCGGCGTGCCCCACCGCATTAGCACCGACGAACGCAGCGAACTGGCGCGGATTGCCCGCGGCGTTGCCAGTGAAGACGTTTGAGTTGGGGCTGAGGTGAGATCCGAGCCTTCTGGGCTGCCCCGATCGGCAGGCTGGTTTGGATCACAAGCTGGGCCCCCGCCCTTCAGACCATTTCAAACAGGGGGTTGGCCTGGTCATGGCGGCGGCGCTCGCTGGTAACCAGCAGCTCGTCGCTGTCGGCCTGCTCCAGGGGAAGGTCGAACCAGAAGGTGGTGCCGCAGCCGGGCTCACTGGCCATCTGGATGCGGCTGGCGTGTTTTTCGAGAATGCCGCGCACAATCGAGAGGCCCAGGCCCGTGCCTACTTCCGTGTGCACGGCATTCTCGACCCGGAAAAAGCGCTCAAAGATGCGACTTTGGTCATCAAGCGAGATGCCTGCGCCCGTATCGGCGATTTCCACCCGCAGCCGCGGCAGGGGCGAACTGAATTCGCAGGTGGGGCTGTCGTCCCTGGGGGCCGTACTGGGGTCCAGTTGACAGGCATCCGGCCACAGATAGGCGCGCATCATCAGTTGGCCGCCGGCGGCGGTGAACTTGAGGCCATTGCCCACCAGGTTGTCGAGCACCTGCAGGAGCAGGTCCCAATTGCCGCGCACCCGTGGCAGGTTGCTCTCCACATCGATGGCCAGATGCACCCCCTTGTCATCGGCATTGAGGCGGTAGTTGCGCAGGGTCTGCTCGATGGCGGGGAGGAGTTCCACCGGCTCGAGGGTCCAGTTGCGGTCCGATTCCAGCCTGGACAGATCAAGGACATCATTCACCAACCGGGTGAGCCGATCGGTTTCGGCATTGGCGATGGCCAAAAATTCTTGCTGTTCGGCCTCACTGAGTTGGTCGCGCAGGTCGTGGAGCGTTTCCACGTAGCTCTTGATGTTGAACAGAGGCGTGCGCAACTCGTGGGAGACGTTGCTGATGAAGCGGCTCTGGGCCGCATTCAGTTCCACCTCGCGGGTCAGGTCCTGCACGGTCACGGCAATGCCCTTGAGGCTTTCGCCACTGGCATCGCGCACCGACTGCAGCACGATTCGCAGGGTGCGCGCCGGTTCCCCCAGCTGGATGCGCAGGTCGCTGCTGTCCTTGTCGCCGCCCAAAACCGTATCGAGTTGGGGTTGTAGTTCCAGGGCTAGAAGCGTGGGCAGCTCGTCGCAGAGTTCACTCCCTTCCAGGTTGCGCCCTTCCCAGCGGAACAGGCGCCGGGCCGTGGGGTTGACCAGCACGATTTTGCCGGCCCCATCCAGCAGCAATGCCCCATCGGCCATGGTGGCGATCAGGGTTTGTTGCTTGACCTGGGCGGCGGTGAGTTCTTCGATGTTGGCTTCGTTGTAGGCCTCGAGCTGGGAGGCCATGGCATTGAAGCCATTGAGTAATTCGCCCAGTTCCCCGCCCACCGGCAGGGCGATCCGGGCGCCGAAGTCACCGCCGGCGATCGAAACGACCCCCCGCAGCAATTCCTTCACCGGTCGGGTGATTGTCAGGGCGTTAAACACCGAACCCAAAATCACCAGCACCCAGATCGAAATGAACACCGCCACGGTCACCTCCCGGGTGAGGGCCGCACTGGCGAGCACCGCCTCATTCGGGTTGATGCCCAGGGCCAGCACGCCCAGATAACGGCCGTTGCTCACCATCGGCACGAACACATCGGTGACCTGGCCATCCGGGCTCAGGTGTTGCCTGACGAGGGGGCTTTGGGGCCGTTTGGCTAGGTCGGCGGGCAGCTCAAGGCGGCGGCTAAGCAACAACTCACTGCCGCCTTGGCTGCCGCTGATCGGAATGCCGAGGTAGATCAAGCCCTCGGGATCGGCGAAAAAGATGTAGCGCAGGCTGCGGCTAGACCGCCAGAACCGTTCGGCAACGGCGGCCAGTTCCCGGTCATTGCCTTCGGCCACCAGGGGTGTGACGTTGGCGGAGAGCAACAGGCCCAGGTCTCGGGCGTAGCGGGTGTCGCTCATGCGCACATCCATCTGGATGCCGTTGAGCGCAAAAAAGGTGAGGCCCGTCATCATCAGGCTCACCACCAGGGTGGCCACGGCCAGCAGCTTGGTTTGGAGGCTGAATTCGGCCCACCAGCGTTGCAGCAGCTCCCGCCAGGAACGGGATCGCTTGGCCTGGCCATCCCCCCCGGTGGCGCCGGCTGGGGGGAGGGCCACTGCGGTGGCCGTGGCGCTGGCACTCCTGCTCGTGAGCGCTTGGGGGCTCTGGGGGCCGCGGGGACTGAGGGGCATACGAAGCGAGCCTAGGAACGACGCACTTGGTGGCCGATGTCGCGGCGGTAGGTGATGCCTTCGAAATGCACCTGGGCCAGGCCCCCATAGGCGGCCGCAAAGGCGGCATCGAAGTCATCCCCCTGGGCGACCACCGCGAGCACCCGGCCGCCGCTGGTCACCGTGCTGCCATCGGCCTGGCGCTGGCTGCCGGCGTGGAACAGCTGCAGGCTGTCGCTACTGTCCAGGCTGCTTTCAATCCGATCGCCGCGGCGCACCTCGCCCGGGTAGCCCGCGGCGGCGGCAATCACGCAGGCACTGCAGCGGGTCGCGATCGTGAGCGCGGGCGCGAGGTCGAGCCGGCCGGTGGCGCAGGCGAAGAGCACCTGGGCCAATTCCGGGCCCAGCAGGGGCATCAGGGTTTCACACTCCGGATCGCCGAACCGGCAGTTGAACTCGATCACGCTCAGCCCCGTGGGCGTAAGCATCAGGCCGGCGTAGATCACGCCCCGGTAGTCGATGCCGCGGGCCCGCAGGGCGGCCAGGGTGGGCTCAAGCACTTGCTGGCGCACAGCTTCTAAGGCGGCGGCATCCAGCAGGGGTGCCGGGGCATAGGCCCCCATGCCGCCGGTGTTGGGCCCGGTGTCGCCTTCGCCAATGCGTTTGTGGTCCTGGGCGGCGGGCAGCAGCACCAGCCGCTCGCCATCGCAGAGGGCAAACACCGACACCTCCGGTCCTTCGGTGCGTTCCTCCAGCACCAGGCTGGCGCCGGCACCGCCAAAACGGCCCGCAAAGATCTCCTCAATCGCGGCGCGGGCCTCCGCCAGGCTGTCCGCCACCGTCACCCCCTTGCCGGCCGCTAGGCCATCGGCCTTCACCACCAGGGGCCGGCCCTGGGCTTCGAGGAGGGCCAGGGCTTCCTCCAGGCTGCTGGCGGGCCAATAGCCGGCGGTGGGGATGGCGGCCTCCACCATCAGGGCCTTGGCCCACTGCTTGCTGGCTTCCAGCTGGGCCCCATCGGCGCCGGGGCCAAACACGGCCAGCCCGGCGGCGCGCAGTTGGTCGGCCAGGCCCGCCGCCAGGGGCGCCTCCGGGCCCACCACCACTAGGTCGATGCTGTGGGTTTTACAGGCTGCCAGCAGGCCTTCGGCGTCGGATTCGGCAATGGCCAGCTGGTTGCAGCCTGAGATGTCGGCGGTGCCGCCATTGCCCGGCGCCACCCACACCGCCTCAACGCCATGGCTACGGCCGAGGGCCCAGGCCAGGGCGTTTTCGCGGCCGCCGCCTCCCACCACCAGCACTCGGGCAGGGCTCAGCAAGGTCGCCGGGTCGGACATGGCAGCCGGATTAAGGAATGGGGGTGAGGGTGGCCTCCCCTAGGTTGACGCCGCGTGGAGGCTTCGCCGTGCCCCATCCTCTTTACTCGCCGGTGCGCTGTCTGGGGCGAAGCCTGCTGGCTCCGGTCCTGTTGGTGGGCTTGGTGGCGCCCTGGCCAGCGGCGGCCCAGGCTTCGCGCGCCGGGTCTTCCCCCGCCGGGTCTTCCTCCGCCGAGGCTTCCCCCACCCAAGCGTCCCCCGGCCAGGCTTCCGGGCAACCGCTCCAGCCTGGGGGCCAGGCTGGACCAGGGGCCTCCCCAGCCCTGCCCCTAAAAGGTGGTCTGACCAGCAGCGATCTGGCCTTGCTCAACCGGCTGTGCCTCCAGGCAGCCCGAGCCGACCAGGTGCCTTCCCTGCAACAACTGCGGCTGCGGCTGCTGGCGGTCAAGCCGGCGCCCCAGCCCCTGGAGGTGGTGTTGGCCAACGCCGAGGCCCTGGTCAACTGCCGGGCCCCCGACGACGCTCTCAACGTTCTCAATCGCTACGGGCCGGCCCCTGGGCGTGAGCGCCGCCTCTGGCTGCTGGCCCAATGGCGGGCCGCCGACGCCGGGCTCCACCACCGCCGGGCGGCTGAGGCCCTGCTGCGCCTGGCCGAGGGCCGCCTGGCCAGCCTCGATGGCCTAGCCCTCACCCTGCTGGTGCGCCGCGATGGCAGCCGGGTCAGCCGCCCCGCCCTGGATGTGCTCGCCGACCACCTCGTGGCGCTGGGCGAGGACCAGCAGGCCGCGGCCGCTCTGCTGGCAGCCCGCCAGGAGGGCCAGCAAGGCGCCGAGCGGCTGCAGCGGGCAGCGGCCTTGCTCGTGAGCCTGCCCTTGCAGGAGCGCAATCAGCTGCTCGAAACGGCCCTGGACCAGGCGGCTGCCGCCGGAGCCTGGGGGCTGGCGGCTGAGTTGCTGCGGGATCAACGGGCCCTACTGCTGGCCGCCGGGGCCAAGGCCGATCGGCCCAGCGAGCGCTTCCTCCGCCTCAGCCGCCGCATCGACAATGCTTACGGTGAATGGCAGTTGGGACGCCAGCCTGCGCCCAGCCAGCCTCTGGGCAGCCAGCCAGGCGGGCGCCAGGATGCCAAGGGACTGGCCCGCCAGCAGCAACTGGACCAGCAGTTGCGGTCCCCCCGCCAGAGCGGCGGCCATGCCGCCTCCCAGCCCTGAGTCCTCCTGTTGGGTCGCTCAACCCAGCAGCTCCCACCGCCCCCTTCACCCTGCCCTGTCCCCAGCCGTGACCTGCCAGCCATGACGAGCTACAGCCTCGGGCCCCTGCTCCATGAGGGCAAGGCCAAGCGGGTCTTCCAGACCGACCAGAGCGATCTGGTGGCCGTTGAGTTCAAGGACGATGCCACCGCCTTCAATGCCCTCAAAAAGGCCCAACTGGCCGGCAAGGGCGCCCTCAATTGCCGGATCTCGGCCCTGCTGTTTGAACTGCTGGAGCGCCAGGGGGTGCCCACCCACTACCTGGGGATCGATGGCAGCAACTGGATGCTGGTGCGGCCCGTGCAGATCGTGCCGGTGGAGGTGGTGATTCGGAACGTGGCGGCTGGCTCCCTCTGCAAGCAGCTGCCGATCGCCCCTGGCGCGGCCCTGGAGCCGCCCCTGTTGGATCTGTATTACAAGGACGACTCCCTGGGCGATCCCTTCCTCAGCGAGGCGCGACTGGAGATGCTGGGCCTGCTCACACCGGCCCAGCGTCAGCGCCTCGAAGCGCTGGCCCGCCAGGTGAATGGGGTTCTGCGGCCGTTCTTTGCCGGTCTAGAGCTCGAGTTGGTTGATTTCAAGATCGAGCTGGGCTTCAGCGCTAGCGGCGAACTGCTGCTGGCCGATGAAATCAGCCCCGACACCTGCCGGCTCTGGAACACCCAGGTGGCCGATGCCAGCGAGCGGATTTTGGACAAGGATCGCTTCCGCCAGGACCTGGGCGGCGTGGTCGAGGCCTACGGGGAGGTCTGCAAACGGGTCCAAGGGGCCTGCCCGGAACCCCGCACCTACAGGTAAGGTCGGCGGAACTTTGCGGCTCCGCCGCACGCACCCCACTCCCATGGCTGGCCTCCTCCACGGCAGGAACCGTCCCAACCGCCTCGGCGGCCCCTTGGGACTCGCCGCGAGCCTGCCGCTGCTGGCTGCGAGCCTGGTGAGTCCGGGCCAGGCCGCCACGGGCGCCCCTGGGGCGTCCCCGGCCGCTGCGGCCAGCCCCCCGGTGGCCAAGCCGTTGCAGGGCCCCGCTGGGGCGGGGACCAGCCCCAGCGCTGTTGCGCCCACGGTCCAGCCTGGGGCTCCTCAGCCGGGATTGGTGAAGCCTGGGGTCGGTAAACCCGCTGCCGCCCAAGCGCCCGCCGCTCCAGCACCGGTTGCCCCGGCTTCCCGCCCGGTCCAGTCCAACCAGGCCCCCGAGTCAGGGGCTCCCAGTGAGCCCAAGGTGCTGATCAGTGAAGTGGTTGTGAAGGGGCTGGAGCAGCACCCGGAACGGGAGCGGCTGGAGCTGGCCGTCTACGACGCGATGGCGACCCGGCCGGGCACCCAGGTGACCCGCAGCGAGCTTCGCAACGACCTCTCAGCCATTTACGCCAGCGGCTGGTTCTCCGATGTGCGTATCCAGCCCCAGGATGGGCCCCTGGGGGTGCGGCTGCTGGTGACGGTGGCCCCCAACCCCGTGCTCACCAAGGTGGAGCTGGAGGGGGGCAAAGCTAAGTTGCCCGCCACCTTGATCCCCGATACCTTCGCCTCCGACTACGGCAAGACCCTCAACCTCAACACCCTGCAGGGCCGCCTCCAGGACCTGCAGAAGTGGTACAGCGACCAGGGCTATTCCCTGGCCCGCGTGACGGGTCCCTCCAAGGTGAGTCCCCAGGGCGTGGTCCAGCTGACGGTGCGTGAAGGCACCGTGGCCGGCATCGAGATCCAGTTTGTGGATAAGGAGGGCTCCCCCACCAACGCCAAGGGCCAGCCGATTAAAGGCAAAACCAAGCTGTGGGTGGTGACCCGGGAGCTGGCCACCAAGCCCGGCGACAGCTTCAACCGCCGCCGCCTCGAAGAAGACATCAAACGCCTCTACGGCACCGGCCTGTTCGGCGATGTCAAGGTGACCCTTAAGCCCCTGCCCGAGGCCCCCGGCACGGTGACGGTGGTGCTGGGCATCACCGAGCAATCCACCGGCTCCCTCTCCGGTGGCTTGGGCTACAGCCAAAGCCAGGGTGTGTTCGGCCAGGTGCAGTTGTCGGACAGCAACCTGGGGGGCCGGGCCTGGGATACCACCTTCAACTTCACCTACGGCCAATATGGCGGCCTGGCCGATATCTCCTTTACCGATCCCTGGATCAAGGGGGATAAATACCGCACCGCCTTCCGGGCCCGTATCTTCCTGAGCCGTGAAGTTCCCCAGATCTTCCAGAGTCAAAACAACGGCAGTTTCAATACTGTCTCCAGTGTGTCGAGTGGCTTTTACAGCGCTCCATCCACTGCCACTGCCTATAATATTTATTCCTCAAATAATCCTTCAGGCGTAACTTATAACTCCGTAGGAGCGGCCAGGGCTGCGAATGCTTCCCTCGGTTCGAATAACAATTGGTTCGCCTTGGATGGCAATCTGATTGCTATTCAGAGGGTCGGAGGTAACCTCCAGCTGGTCCGGCCCCTCAATGGCGGCAATCCCTTTAAGAAGGCGCCTTGGAGCCTGGTAGTGGGCCTGAGTATTCAGGAAGCCACGCCGATGAATTTCACTGGTCAGACCATGCCCTATGGCGTGGCAACCACCAAC